>JBDKUD010000235.1:0-8208 GCA_039679805.1 Syntrophomonas sp.
TGCATGGATTTTAAATATCAATACCGGCGCTGTAGACGGCAATATTGATTTAACAGGAATTCCTCTTCAGGAACTTGACTGTAATGTAGGAGCAGGCAACATGAATTTTACCCTTGGTAATAATGGGACCCGGAGCAAGGTTAAAATAGAAGCCGGAGCCAGCAATATTACATTGCAAATACCTGACGATATTGGAGTTAGTATTGAATTAGACGGAGCATTGAGCTCTAATAATCTTGCTCGGCTGGGCTGGAACAGGATTAATGATAATTATTATACCTCACCCAATTACTCTCAGGCTGCAGCAAAAATTGATTGTGATATAGAGCTTTCAGCAGGGAATCTAGAAGTGAAAAGTGTACCAGGTATTTTATAGCTTATTCCGAACCTTATTTAGTGAAGTCCTTTATTCAGTAATTATAATCTTCAGCCTAAAAAATAATTAAAATCACTAGTGGTATGTTCAACGTTACTTATGATACGGTTCACCCTTTAATATCTTAAATCCCCGGTAAAGCTGTTCACTTAATATCAGGACTGCCATCTGGTGGGGAAAGGTCATATGGGAGAAAGAAATAGCCTGATCCGCCTTGTGCTTAACTTCAGCAGATAAGCCATAAGAGGCCCCGATTATAAAATTCACCCGGGCTTTTCCGGACATATTCCATTGTTCTATAGACCCGGCCAGGTCTACAGAGCTTAGCTGCTTACCGTTAATATCCAGGGCTATTGAGATATCATTATCATTTATTAAGGCCAGTATTTTTGCTCCTTCCTTTTCCAGTACCCTTTCTATATCTTTTTGTCCTGCCCGGGGGCTCAATTTTTCCTCCAGGCCATCCACCAATTCAATCCCGGTATAAGGCCGCAGCCGTTTAATATACTCATTTATTCCCTGGAGGTAAAAATCTTCCTTAATTTTCCCTACAGATATGATCCGGTATTTCAAATAAAGTTACCTCCCCTGATTAATTTGTTACTAACTTATCATATACTTTATCTTCAATAATAAAAATAATAGGCAGACATTAATTATCCACCTATTACTAAAAGTTTAAATTTAGTTTAATCATTCTCCAACTACTCTTGAACCAACTCTACATTTATTTTTAATTGCTTAGGTTTTTCCCCTTCTCGAACTGCTGCCCTAACCAGATCCACCTTTATTCTTTGCCCTATCTTACGGGCAAATATCTGCTCTTGGAGCTCCTGGCCGGTCTCGACTTTATTTCCATTTATACTGGTGATAATATCGTATTTCTTCAGTCCGGCCCGATCAGCCGGACCGCCTGCTTGCGGTTCCACCACCACTCCATATTTTACCGGGAAATTATAGTACCGGGCCTCATTCTGGCTTACCTCACCCAGAATCCTAATTCCCATAAGTGGTCTCAACACCTTACCATGTTTGATAATATTGTCAACCACCGTTTGCACCTGGTTGGAAGGAATGGAAAAACCCATCCCCTCAAAACCTGCCACGGAAATTTTAATAGTGTTAATTCCTATTACTTTGCCATTAAGATTAACCAAGGCTCCCCCGGAGTTGCCGGGGTTAATGGCGGCATCTGTTTGAATAAGACGGAATACAAATCCCTCTTCCGTAGTTATTAATCGATTTAGCCCACTTATTACACCGGCGGTAACTGACCGGGCAAAACGTAACCCCAGAGGATTCCCTATGGCTATTACATCCTCTCCTACAACCAGTTTATCCGAGTTACCGAATTGAGCCGGTGAAATCGTAGTCTTCGGCTCAATCTTTATTACCGCCAGGTCAGTCCTCTGATCAGTCCCCTTAATTGTACCCTTAAGCTCTTGCCCGTCTGCCAGGGTTACAATCAAGCGTTCAGCTCCTTTTACCACATGGTTATTGGTTACAATATAACCGGTTTTGTCGATAATAACACCAGACCCGGTAACCTCAGTATCCCGTTGGTTGAACATATCACCGCTGTGACTTAAGTTGGTAATACCAACTATAGAAGGACTTACTCTTTTGGCTACATCACTTACCGAATTGGTTAATACAACTCCTTTTTCTTCTCTTACCATTGGCTTGCTGGGAGCCATTCCGGAATTGGCCCAGGTAAATATAGCCAATCCTAAAGAAAAGAAGAACAAAAAGTATATACCACCCTGAATAACCCTTTTATTCACAACATTCCTCCCTGTAATTCTACTGTCTTTATTGTTTGCGCCCACCTATATTTTTAACCAGAAAATAAACAAGGAGGCTAATGCCTCCTTATACCTAATAAATTCTTATATTCTCTCTATTTTTTCACTTTGGCCCCCAGGCTAATTAATTTTTCGCAAATATTTTCATAGCCGCGGAAAATGTAAATAGCATTTTCAATAACCGTTTCTCCCTGTGCTGCCAGTGCTGCTAGAATTAACGCCGCCCCGGCACGAAGATCGGTGGCCTTTACCTGGGTACCGCATAATTTTCTTACTCCTTCAACTACAGCGGTATGCCCTTCCACCTTGATATGTGCCCCCATGCGTTTTAGTTCATCAACAATCTTTAAACGGTTTTCAAATACATTTTCGACAATAACACTATTTCCATGAGCAAGTGTCAATAAGGCCATCATTTGAGACTGCATATCAGTTGGAAAACCAGGATAAGGCAAGGTTTTAATATCAGCCGGTAATATCTTAGGCCCTGCTTTAACCAAAATACCCTGTTCGGTTTCTTCAATATATGCTCCGGTTTCCTGTAACTTGGCAGTGATGGGGTGTAAATGGGTGGGTATAATATTTTCCACCAATATCTCCCCTCCGGAAATAGCCGCCGCCACCATATAGGTCCCAGCCTCAATCCGGTCTGGTATTATAGCATACCGGCCGGCTTTGAGTTCCGGCACCCCGTCGATTTTAATAATATCGGTCCCTGCTCCCCGAACCCTGGCTCCCATAAAATTCAGAAAATTAGCCAGATCAACTATCTCCGGTTCTTTGGCAGCGTTCTCCAACGTCGTTACCCCGGTAGTTTTGGCCGCCATCATCATAATATTCTCAGTTGCACCCACACTGGGGAAATCCAGATAAACTCTGGAACCAGCAGTTTTTCTAGCCCGGGCATAAATATAACCATGTTCAAGAACTATTTCTGCACCCAGTGCCTGAACTCCCTTGAAGTGCAGGTCCATAGGACGCGTACCTATATCACATCCACCTGGCAGCGATACCTCAGCTTCGCCTTCAGCACCCAACAACGCTCCCAGGAATAAATTAGAAGCCCGCAGCATCTTGGATAGTTCATAGGATGTCCGTATATTAATCTTTCCGTGCTGAGGACATATGGATAAACTTCCATCCTCATTCCAGGCAGTATTAACCCCAATATCATTGAGGATCTGAATCATGACCTCAACATCACGTATTCTTGGTACATTATCCAGAATAGTTTGGCCTTCAGCCATAATACTTGCTGCCATTAAAACCAGACCGGCATTTTTGGCACCACTAGCGCGGACACAACCAAATAGCGGTTGTCCGCCCTCTATAATCAAACGATCATTATATTTCTGCAAACGGCACACCTCACCTGACCTTACAAAATCCCAATGTTCTCCCTAAACCTAGTTTCAAATGTCTTCATATCGATACCCAATGAATTCTGAATGGCCTTATCCATTTTATCTCCATTACCCAGACAATTCAGAATAGTAAACAATTTTTCCTCACCATAATAATCGGCAATATACTCCACAGCCTTTAATGATTCCCAATAAGCGACCTGCTGGTCCAGTTGGCCAAAATTCTTTTCCAGTACTGATAACTGATAATACTTAATTTTGTTCTGTCCGGCAAATGGATTAGAAAATTCAAATCCGGTGGTTTTTTTCTCCACATACTGGGCAATACCTTCTGTCCACCAGCGATTATAATTTCCCCGGGTCATCTCGTCAACCAGAAGATGAGCCAGTTCATGATTCATGGGACCCTCTTTAACAAATTTTGCTTTAATATCTCCTCCGTTTAGCCATTCACGAGGTGATAGTATTCTAATAGTTCCGCCATAGTATACTCCCAGGGCTTTTTCATCCTTATCCCAGCCAAAGCTGGTCGCCAGACTGGCACTATTCGGGTAAACAACGATAGTAGTAATCCGCTCCGGCTTGCGTCCCATAACTTTACTATCAGAATTATACGCTTCCTCGGCTGTTTCCCCAATAAGGCCTACATAAGCTTCATCAGCAGGCTCATATTTAATGATAAAATGTTCCGTTTTCACTTCCTTAAAGGTACTGGTTTTTAAGCTAATTTCCTGCCCGGATAAGTAATGAAAAACATTATAACTCGCCTGACGTGGAAACGTACTATTCCTAACCCAAAAGATGGCTATTAGAACTATAACTGCCAGGAATATAAAAATACCACTCCTGGCGGAATTTAGCGATTTTATCCCCAACAAAATAGATCTCTCCCCTCTCAACCCAATTATACAATGGGTTAAGTTTTTAAGGGGAAAGCAAATAATGGATAATTAATTCACAAGCAAATCCATCGTACCCAGATTCAGTTTAATACCACCCCGAGCTGACGTTCTCACCAAATAAAGAAATACTTTTTCTTATATCTCTCCCATAAATTATTCGTCAGTGATTTCAGCAAAATTGGGGTCAATCTATGTCGAATTCCTATGCTTTTAAATATTCAGTTACGGCAATGCCGGCCTGAGCTCCATCTCCCACCGCTGTTGCGACCTGTCGGGCCGTTTTAACTCGGATGTCGCCGGCAGCAAAAATACCTGGTACTGAAGTTTGCATATTTTCATCAGTTACTATATAGCCATCTTCGGTATCTACCAGGCCTTCCAAAAAATCAGTTCCCGCTACCAAACCGACGCTGACAAATAATCCTTCCACGTGTAGTTTTTCTTCCTGTTCCGTCTTAACATCGCGCAAGACTACCTGCTGCATCAAGTTCTCACCTTGGATACGGCTGACTACTTTATTTAGCTTAAGTTCTATTTTATCGTTAGCCCGCATTTTGTCCACCGAAGTTTGATTAGCCCTAAATTCCTCACGACGATGAATCAGGTACACCTTGGAAGCCAGATCCGCTAGATAAAGTGCTTCGTTTACTGCGGAATCACCACCACCAACTACTGCTACCGGGCAACCTTGGAAAAATGCTCCATCACAGGTGGCACAATAAGAAACACCTCGACCGATGAATTCCTTCTCCCCTTCTACCTGAAGTTCCCGACGTTTTGCACCTGTGGTAATGATAACCGCCCGGGCTGTATAAACCCCGCGGTTGGTAATAACCTTTTTACCTTCAGATACAACCTCTACGGAGAGTACTTGCTCAGATAATAGTTCAACGCCGAAACGTTCCGCCTGTTTCCTGAAACTCTCCATTAGTTCAAATCCGGATACCCCCATGGGAAAGCCGGGATAATTCTCAATCTTATCGGTAATGGCCGCATTGCCACCTACCAGGGCAGATTCAAAAATTACGGTTTTCAACCTGGCCCGTCCAGTATATACTCCAGCTGTTAATCCAGCCGGACCGGCTCCAATTATAATTACATCATACATTTTAAAGATCTACCTCCTGCAAAAATAAATAAAACCCCGACCTGGTAAGGTCAGGGTTAGATTTGTCGATATTATCGCAGATAGCTAAACGGATTACGGAAAGAACCACCTGATAATACTTCAAAATGAAGGTGAGGCCCGGTACTATGCCCGGTGGAACCCACTCTCCCAATAGTCTCTCCGGCTGATACGCTTTGCCCGTCAGATACCAACAAACTGGAACAATGTGCATACCTGGTTACCAGACCGTTCCCATGATTAATAATAATAAATTTTCCATAGCCGCCTTCGTAGCCGGCAAAAGTAACAGTGCCACCAGCAGCTGCCCGTATGGCTGATCCTGAACTTGCTCCAATATCTATTCCGGTATGTCCTCCCGAGCCCCCGTAACCCTGGGTTATAGAACCACTGGCAGGCCAACTGAGATTTCCGGAACCACCGCCGCCACGGGATGCGATTTGAACAACTCTGGAACCCTTAACGATTATTTTGTCAACTGCGGCTTTAAGCACCTTTTCTTCAATAACGTTTTTCTTTGCTACTACCCCATTATACTTGGTAGCTGTATATACAACCTGCTTTTCACCATTTTGCCCTTCTTGTTTAACTTTTACACTGCGGACTAACTTTTTATCAACAATGGTTTTGGTTGTAAAGGGTATAGACTCTGTTTTTTGACCCTCTACCATAGCAATAACATTTATGTAAGGCTCGCTTGTTAATAAAACTAATTCATCACCTGGTTTAAGATCTTCACCTTGCAAATGGTTGGCCTTCTTAATCTCATCTACCAGCATATCATTCTTCCGGGCTATCCACCATAAAGAATCTCCTTCTTTAACGGTGTATTTTTTCGGCTGATCAGAACCGGTAGTAATTAAAGCAATGGCCTGCTGCCTGGTTTTAATCTGACTTATATGAACCTTCTGATTCTTTAATTCGACTTTTTCCTGGAACTTGACTGATACCAGTTTTTCCCCGCTCTCAACCGGTGCATATTGTTTCTTCAATTCATTTAACAAGGCATTGGCAACTGTTCTATTCTCTACATAGGCTACAGCTTTTCCCTTAATTACAATAGCTACAGCTGGAGTTTTCAGTGCTTGCCTAAGTTCCCCCAGGACCTTCTTAGATGATAAAATATCATTTCGCCTGGCCATCTGCCGCTTTATTTTCACATCACTGGCCAGGTCAACTTTATTATCAAACTTCTTGCTCTGTTCCCTGCTTAACTGTTCCAGTGCTTTATCAACATTATGCCGATCCTTTACTACAAACTGCTGTTTACCATCCACCAACACTGCATAAGCAGGCGTTTTAACGCTGAAATACCACATACCTGAAAAAATGAATACTGCTGCTAAACTCAATAATACTGGCATTACGCCCTTTTTGCTACGAAAATAACTTAACATAAATTACCTCTCTATTAGTTTCCAAAAATCATTATTATAACCCAAGTTGTATAAATACTTCTATTTTTATTTGCATTTTCCTGCTTTTTAGTTTAATTTTTCGACAGTTGTTTCTGCAAATCCAGATATATCGCCCCTTCGATCCTCTTTTTATGCATAGTGCAACTGGTTGTATCAGGCTTGCTAATATCTCCTGAATTATGGTAGGCATTAGCATGGCAGCCACCACCACAAAAATATCTGGCCCAGCAATCCCGACATTCTTTGTCAGGCAAACGATTATGTTGAAATAGTGACTTAATCTCTTCATTTAGTTCACCATTCATGACATTGCCCATATAAAACTTATCTTCGCCGACAAATTGATGACAGGGATAAATATCGCCTTCCGGCGTGATTACTATATACTCATTACCTGCGCCGCACCCGCTGGTGCGTTTGGCAATACAGGGGCCCTTTTGCAGGTCCAGGTTATAGTGGAAGAAATGAACGTTCTTGCCTTGTTGATGATAATCCAGAAGAACATCGGTTAATCTTTCATATTCCTCTAAAACCCGAGGCAAATCATCCTTTTTTATGCTGTGCGAATTATCCGTTCCAACGGCAGGTTCCAGCGAAATGCAGTCAAACCCAAGCTCCAGAAGATGTTCTAAATCACTGGCAAAATCCAGGTTCTTGCGGGAAAACGTCCCGCGCACATAATAACTTACCGGATTTCTAGCCACCATTTTCTTTATATTGGGCAGAACCAAATCATAACTGCCTTGACCATTATTCAATATGCGATGAAAATCATTTACCTCCGGTCGTCCGTCCAGACTAAGAATTACACTGATTCCGTTATCTATAATAAAATCCATGCTATCATCATCAAGCAACAGGGCATTAGTAGTCAGGGTAAAATTAAAATGTTTCCCTGTTTCAACTTCCCGCTGGCGCCCATACTGAACCAATTCCTTTACTACATCTATATTTAGAAGAGGTTCTCCTCCGAAAAAATCAACTTCAATATTTTTAATACCACCGCTTTTTTCTATAACAAAATCAAGTGACTGCTTGCCTGTTTCCAGGCTCATCAAAGATGGCTTCAGGCCGAAAACGCCCTGACTGGCAAAACAATATTTTGGTCTTTCCATCTAAAAGCATGAATATGGGCTCCAAAATCGTAATCTGCCCGTAAAAACACTAACATTCTCCTCTCTTGAAAAAATTAGGCGTAAGGCGTGAGGAGTGCGGCG
>JBDKUD010000245.1:0-2573 GCA_039679805.1 Syntrophomonas sp.
ATAATGGAACATTTTCTGGTGCTGGCTTCTCAGTTATACTAGCCTCCGGTATTGAAGTCTCTTCACTAGCAGCGGCTGCTTCTAAAACAGAAGTCTCATCTTCCCTGAAAACATCCTCAAGCTTAATATCTACAGTTGGTTCAATATATTCTTGTGTACTAGTTATTTCCTCCTCCTGTCCGGTAACCATAATGTTATCAGCAGATTGCTCAATAACGTTTTCCTCGAAAACATCCTCAAGCTTAATCTCTACAGTTGGTTCAATATATTCTTGCGTACTAATTATTTCCTGATCCTGTCTGGTAAACATGGTGTTATCAAGTTCTGCGGTTACCAGAGGCGTTTCCTCATTATTGACCAGAGCATCTTTAATAGCTACCGGTAGAGTTAAATCAATTAAGCCTTCATTTATATTCTCATTCACTGATTGTTTATACAAGTAATTAAGCTGGTTTGTATTGATAAAATACCAGGTAATTATTAGCAATAGCAAAACATAAATTAGTCCGGTATTAAAGATGCCCAACCTTTCCGCACTGATAGGAAAACTTATTACCATTATCATAGCAGTAGCAACAAAAATGGTAATATGCTTTTTTGCTAACCCTTCACGGCACAAAAAAAGCGACATAATATAGCCTATGGGCAGGAAGATAAGTATAGCATAAAGTATGTATTCCCGCATGTCATACCCCTTTAAAATGAGTTATCTAATAACTTTTCGACAGTAACTTTTTATTTCCTTCAAATAATTATAAGCTTTGATACATTTTAGATTAATTACCAAAACGTTTTTTTTGCGCTGCTTTACTTTGTACAAGAAGATGAACACAGATTAAAACAGTTCTTAACCTCGATAAAATATACCTCTAATGCAATAATTTATCAACTTGAATAGGTCATTAATTATTACCTGGAGCTGTAAACTCCTATAAAATATTTATCCACAGTGTCGAAAAATATTGATGAAACCAGTGCAGAATTGAAGAATAAAAATGCTTCAATCATACCAGCATAATAATTAACAGAGTTCTTACGTCGGATGGGGTTTTATACTCCATCTAATGTTAGAAATTGTTATCCAGTTTCTGGTCAAGGCTGCGTGAAAGGAGATATTTATGCGAACTTTGTGGAAAGGAGCAGTTAGCTTCGGTCTGGTTAATATTCCAATCAAAATGTATGTAGCTACAGAAAAGAAGGATATAAAATTTAATTATCTTCATAAAGAATGTATGTCACCGGTTCATTACCAGAAATATTGCTCCCAATGCCAAAGGGAAATTAGTAATGATGAAATAGTGCGGGGATACGAATACCAAAAAGGCAATTATGTATTATTAAATGAAGAAGATCTGGAACGTATACCTCTGGATAATACTAAAACCGTTGATATACTCGATTTTGTTGAACTGAATCAGGTTGATCCAATCTATTTTGACAAAACATACTATCTGGAGCCAGCCGAAGGCGGAGAAAAAGCCTACACCCTATTAATTGAAGCCATGACGGCTACCTCCAAGGTAGCTATTGCCAAAGTGCTGATTCGTTCGAAGCAGTCTTTAGCGGCCTTGCGGGTAAAAGATAGGGTGTTAATTATGGAAACAATTTTCTATCCGGATGAAATACGTTCCCCGGCATCCCTGAACCTGGGGGTGGACAAAGCCAAATTACATGATAATGAAATAAAAATGGCAGTAAGTTTAATAGAAAATCTGTCTACTAGTTTTGATCCGACCAAATACGAAGATGATTACCGCAAAGCCTTGTGGGAAACTATTCAGGCCAAGATAGTTGGTAAAGAGGTAGTAAATCCAGAACCGGTCAATGATAAAGGTAATGTTGTTGACCTAATGGAAGCATTAAAAGCCAGCGTAAAGTTAACCGAGGAAAACCGAAAGACCGGGGAACCTGCTGCCGGCAAAAAAAGCCGTAAAAAAGCCAAAACCGGAAGTTAACCGGAAAATTCAACACGGACTCGCTCCGCTCGTACACAGATTTTTTTGGATGGACACAGAAAATTTAAAGTGAATAAGTCATTAATAGACGCAAACATTGCAAGATTACCCCAAATTATAGTATCTGGATTGTCAAAATTTTAATTAAACCTTCATGCCTGAGAACACAACCGAAAAGATCTGTGTCCATCTGTGTTGAATTAAAGCCGCGTTAATCCAAATAAATCCGCGTAATCCGCGTTGAATTTCCTATTAAATTCTGTGAGATTCCTGTAGGAGGTTAGTAGATGAGAATGCCGGATGGCTTTTTTAAGCCAATGGAACCTATACCTTACCCGGAACCATTTGATAATGAAGATTATATTTACCAGGTCAAATGGGATGGGGTAAGAATACTGGCATTTATTAATCAAAATGAAGTTCAGCTATTAAATAAACATAACCACGTACGCACTGTTCAATATCCGGAATTATCGGTTCTCTCCCAGCAAATAAAAGGCCAGAGAGCAATTCTGGACGGTGAAGTGGTTGTATTAAAAAATGGCAAACCCAGTTTTCCCTCGGTTATGCGAAGAGATCTTTCAGCTAATAGTCCGACAATTAAATACATGCAGAAAT
>JBDKUD010000075.1:0-19463 GCA_039679805.1 Syntrophomonas sp.
GCGGATCCTGTTCTCCCATGGTATCTAAGAAAGCTTTTCTGCTGTCAGGTGATGCCAGCATATGTGTGACATCAACAAACAACCTTCCGCCAGCTTTACGCATGGGTGCGGGAGTCGTTAACAGAAAAAAAGACAATCCCAATGGTTTCATGGGATCGGTCATCATTTGTTGATGACCGACCGATACGTAAACGTGATTTTCTTCATCATTTGCTTCGGGGATGGGGTATAAAGTAGTGATGGGCCGGCTCTGGACAATATAAAATGTATCATCAGCCCAACACCATTCGATGTCCTGGGGGCGGCCGAAGAGTTCTTCGATCTTTCTGCCCAGGCGCTCAAGCCGCAAAATCTGCTCATCCGTCAACACCTGCCTATTCTGCCGCTCCGGCAGGGTCTCCTGTTGTTTTGTACCGCCGTCTTTTAAGGCATAAACAGCCAGCTTCTTGGTGGATATCTTCTTATCGATAACCTTGCCGTTACGCACTTTATAAATATCAGCATTCACCAGACCGGAGACCAGAGCCTCACCAAGTCCGAAGCCGGCATCTATGGATAACACCTTCCTATTAGAAGTGACCGGGTCGGCAGTGAATAAAATTCCTGACGCCTGTGGGAAGACCATCTTCTGAACAACCACAGACAGGTGGACTTTACGGTGGTCGAAGCCGTTCTGCATCCGGTAAATAACCGCACGGTCCGTAAACAGTGATGCCCAGCACTTGCTGATATGCTTTAGGATTGCCTCCTTACCGATAATGTTCAAATACGTGTCTTGCTGGCCGGCAAAGGAGGCCGTCGGTAAATCCTCTGCAGTTGCGCTGGATCGCACTGCATAGGCATTTTTTTCTCCCAGCCTGAAGAGCTGGCGGGTGATCTCTTCACTAATGTCTTGAGGGATGGCTATTCCTTCTATGACCCTGCGAATATCGCTACTAAGTTCACCGATTTTATCCCGGTCGTCCACCTTAAGAAGCGCTAACTGATCAAGTAATTCGTTAATCGATGACGTCTCCCCAACGATCCTTTTAAAGACTTCAGTAGAAATACAAAAGCCATCCGGTACGCGTATTCCTTCAATCTTGGAAAGTTCCCCCAGGTTCGCGCCTTTACCCCCAACAACCATGAGTTTCGTTTGGTCAATATCCTGAAAACCAAGCACAAAGGAACTCATACATCTTCCTCCTTTGGCAATTCCTTTTTTGATAATCTTGATGACATCATTGGCTAAACAATTTACCGGAGTATTGTACTAGCCTATAATTTACCTCTTTCATATATTCTATATACCCTGGCAATTCCAAAATCGCATTAACGTGCTATTGCATTATAGCAGTAGCAAATTGGAACCAATAGTCTGCATTTACAAATTTTTATATGTTATAATTTAAGTGGAAGTAAATCTTAAAGACACTAACCAGATACCAATGTGGTCTGACGTAACTGTGGATATGTAAGCATAACATAAAACGAGCAAGGCACTCTACGAAATTACGCGTAGGATGCCTTGCTTTGTAGTGGAAGCAAAGGGACGGTTCTTTTGCTTCCTATGATTTAAAAATAAGGTTAGGGGATATGCTAAGAATTCTAGCGGCTTGCCGTTGTGTAATTCCTTCAACAAAAATGTTTACCATTCGTTCAAAACTACCTTAAGCCCACAATTTATATTTTCATTTTGCTGATATAATCGATGAATTAACAGCAAAAAAGTATTTGGTTAACTCTTCCGGTGACTGTATCATATCATTTTGTATCCACCATTTGACGGTTTCAACGAAACCACCAACCATATGATTAACAACATACTCTTCAGGAATTCCATCCAAACTATCGTTTGTAACAAATTCTCTCAGCAACTGCTCCAAATACTTCTTAAATACGCTTAAAAACAACTCTCCACTTTCAAACCTGAGGATTCCCTTCATATCTCTTTTACTGTCTTTTAGATGATATAAAATATGCGTAATTTTAGCCTCTAGGTCATTTTTAGCAGACGAAAAATCATGCGTGTTCTCTGAAGTCAGATCTTCGGAAAAAACGTGCTCAAATATATCACTGCATAATGCCTTCAATAAATCGTCTTTGGTTTCAAAATGGGAATAAAAGGTGCTACGGCCAATATTGGCTTCATCAATGATTTCCTGCACCGTAATTTTAGAATACCCCTTTCGTGCTAAAAGGAAGCTGAAAGCACCGAAGATTGATTCCCTGGTTTTTTGTATTCGTCTATCCATGCCCATCCCTCATTTTCGCACAAACAATATTATTTTGTTCGATATCTTACATTTCATTCCTTTTGATTATTGATGTTAAATAAAAAAGCAGTACAATAGATATCGAACATAATGTTCAGTATGCTATAGATTGTACTATGAATGTTATTTTAAGTCAAATGAGGAGGAGTGCACCATGGAAAAAGCTATGGACTTTCTGGCTGGCACAAAGATGACAATAGTTTCAGGTGTTTTTTTAGCCGCCAGTTTAATTTTATTGCTAACCGGAACGAATCTTTCTGTTGACCTGGCTTGGATTACGGTTGTAATTTCAGGTATACCGCTGCTATATCTTGCAATCACGAGATTAGTCTTTGAAAAGTGGATTTCATCTGCTCTGCTAATTTCCATTGGTATGATTGCTTCAATAGCAATTGGAGAATTCTTTGCTGCGGGCGAAGTCGCTTTTATTATGGCGATTGGCGCTATTCTTGAAGACATGACCGTGGCTCGTGCTAAAAAAGGTATCAGTGACCTGATTTCACTTGCACCACAACAAGGCAGAAAATTGATTGAGACGGCTGACGGTGTTCGTGAAGAGGTTGTCCCTGTCGAACAAATATCTAAGGGTAATACGCTTCGTGTTCTCCCAGGTGAAACGATTCCTGTTGACGGTATCATTATCTCCGGTAATACATCTGTTGATCAATCTGTTATGACCGGTGAATCTCTGCCTGTAGATAAAAAAGAAAATGACAGTGTTTTCTGCGGGACGATGAACTGTCATGGATCTATTGATATACGTGCTACCCAAGTAGGTAAGGATTCATCTCTGCAAAAAATGATTGATATGGTTAAGGAGGCAGAGAACAAAAAAGCGCCGATGCAGAAAACAGTTGATATATGGGCAACATGGCTTGTACCTATTGCTCTTCTGGTTGCAATTGTTGCATATTTCATAACAGAAGATATTGTCAGAGCGGTCACTGTTTTGGTCGTATTCTGCCCCTGTGCACTGGCTCTCGCAACACCAACCTCGATTATGGCCGCCATCGGTCAGGCTACTAAACATGGCGTACTGATTAAATCCGGTGAAGCCTTAGAACGTATGGGAAAAGTCGACTGCATTGCCTTTGATAAAACCGGTACTCTTACATTGGGAAATCTGAAAGTATCGGATATTATCCCTCTGAATGATACTATTGGTAATGCTGAATTAATCTCCAAGGCTGCATCCGTTGAAAAGCGATCTGAACATCCTCTTGGAAAAGCAATCGTCCAGTATGCTGAAGATAGTGCATTAGCTATTTCCAAAGTCGAAGATTTCCAGATGATACCTGGGAAAGGCGTGACAGCAACACTGTCCAACAAAAATGTAATTTGCGGTAACGCTGCCTATATAAAGGAAAACTTGATTGCCGAACCCGATAAAATGCAGAATATCCTAGCAAATATAAGAAATCAAGGCAAAGCTTCTATTATCGTGGCCGAAAATGGCCAAGTAATCGGAATCATAGCTTTTTCTGATACCATTCGCCCAACTGCCAAAAATGTTGTTGCACAACTTGATGCTATGAATACTGATGTTGTTCTCCTTACAGGTGACAATCATCTGACAGCAAAATATATGGCTGAGCAAGTTGGCATCAAGAATATCCGTGCAGATCTACTGCCTGGACAAAAGGTTTCAAGTATAGAGACCTTACAAAAGGAAAATAAAATTGTCTGTATGATCGGCGATGGCGTAAATGACGCTCCATCTCTAAAAATGGCGAATGTCAGTATTGCAATGGGCGGTATGGGAAGCGATATTGCAATAGAAGCTGCCGACATTACCTTGATGAGTGACAACATAGATAAAATACCGTATCTTAAGCGATTGTCAATTTCCACTCTCCGTACAATCAAAGGTAACATAACCGCATCCATGGGTATCAATGCTGTAGCCATTGTTATGTCAGTTCTAGGCTTCCTGAACCCAATTACAGGTGCTTTGGTGCATAATGCAGGATCGGTTTTGGTAGTTTTAAATGCAGCTCTTCTTTACGATAGAAATTTTGATTAATAAAAGGAACATATCCCCCAAGTCTTCAATTCTGTTGCTTGGGGGATAGACCTATTGTTGCAGCGAGTACACCTTTATCATGGCATCGGTCATAATCTGTTGATGGATGAAAGACATATAAAAGGACAAATTTTCAATGGCTGGATCTGAATGAGTGTTTATGCAAGTCATAAATTAAATAGATATGACTGAAACCTGCCAAATCACGTAACCCTTCTTCTAATTCAGGGTAAATAATGACTTCACCTAGAACATCACTGGCACCAACCGGTTGAATCGGCATACCCTGCAGTTCAGTAAACGGTGTTCCGATGACTCCTATATAATCTGTGGTATAGGATTTCATTTTAAGGCATCCTTCCTTATTGAATAATGCTATTTTAGGTTTAAATTTTGGGCCCTGGGTTAGTGATGATCATGTTCTCCATGGTGATTACAGACAACATTCTTATCATTCAATTCACCCCGCAGGTACTTTTCCAGCACTTCCTCACAGCTTCCAGAAGCCCCTCTGATAACCTGCAGTCCATTCTCGACCAAAGCATTTAAGGCTGGCTGCCCAATCCCCCCCGTAATAACCAGCGATACTCCCTCTTTTAAGAATAAACCAGATAAACCCGCATGATTATGCTGTAATGATTCGCCGCTAATTTCTTTCTTTTCAACTACTTGTCCATTATCAACTGATACAATTAGAAATTCCCTGCTCTGACCAAAATGCTGATTCAAAATTTCTCCGTTCTTTGGCATACCTATTTTCATCATTTCATCCTCCAGTACTTTATTTAATATTAATTATTAGCAACCTCTAATTTAGTAAGCTGTTGAGCGCCAAGCATCTCTATTGCTTCAGCTACAGTTTTTCCATTTGCCCCAGTATAAACAGCAATGTTAGCTCTTTGTAAAAGCATAAAGGCCTTTGGACCAATATGATTGACTATAAGAATACGGACTCCAGCCTTAATTAGATCCTGGGCACTGACTGTTCCCATTCCCGGGCCTTCATCTTCATGGTGGTTTTCAAGAAGATTAAAATTATCACTTTCGGGATTCCAAAGTAAAAAATGGGTACATTGCCCAAAGCGCTCCGCTATAAGAGATAAAGGGGTTGTTCCAACTGAAGCTGCCGCAATTAAACTGTTTGACCATTTTTCTCTCTGTTTGAATTGCTGCAATTCCAGTCCCGTATCATAAAATTCACAGTTTTCATTTGGGCTCAATTCTCTGTTCCGACGACGGCAGTACCTATCTCCCAAACAATAACTACCACCTTCAATTATACCCAAATTTTTCCGATATTGGGAGGGCCAAAGAGGATTGACGATGTCTGTGCAGAATATATAAGCAAATACGTTATTGAGGGGGCTTTGCTTATATGAAAAAAGTCGCACACAGAAGGT
Organism: Syntrophomonas sp.; assembly: GCA_039679805.1. Classification (GTDB taxonomy): domain Bacteria; phylum Bacillota; class Syntrophomonadia; order Syntrophomonadales; family Syntrophomonadaceae; genus JBDKUD01. The sequence continues at coordinate 5,679 of JBDKUD010000075.1, forward strand.
CAACATGGGTATTCATCATTACCGGACTGTTCATGTTTTGTTCGGTATTTTCCGCCGCGGCATTGAGTCTGCCGACAGTTAATATTACTGCTCCCACGGTTACTACTCCCAGGATTACTACTCCCACAGTTACTACTCCTACGGTTACTACTCCTACGGTTACTAATTCCACGGTTATTAATCCCAAGGTTATCAATCCCACCATCATTACCAACATAACTGGTGCTGATAATCCCGATTATCAATATAAGGTGGCCAATGGTAAAGCCACCATAACGGGATATATCGGTGATGATTCGGAAATAGTGATCCCTTCCAAGCTTGGAGGATCTCCGGTAACGGTCATTGGCCCTAACGCCTTCGCTTATTCATCGGGATTAAGCAGTGTGGTAATCCCCGAAGGGGTCGTCGAACTGCAGATGGCGGCATTCGGATTCAACCCCGATCTTAATTGTATAACTCTGCCTAGCACCCTAGAAGTAATCGGCGAGGATGCATTCATAAACTGCCAGAGCCTGGAGGAAATCGAGCTGCCCCAGAATCTCCGTCGCATCGAGATGACCGCTTTTATGAATACCGATTTAATGGAAGTGCATATCCCACCCAACGTGACCAGTATAGACCCTTCTGCTTTTTGGGATTGTACCCGGCTGGTTGACATCTGGGTAGATAAGCAAAATACTGTTTATTCATCCCCTTACGGCTTGCTATATAAAAACAACAGTATCCTGGTAGCCGTTCCTCGGGCTAGAATAGGGTTAACCATTCCCGATTTTGTTAAGGAAATCGGCCGCGGCGCAGTGAGCGGAAACGATTTGATTACCAGTGTGGTTATCCCCAATTCAGTAAATAAAATCGGCATGGGCGCTTTTAGCAACTGTAAGAATCTGCAGAGTATAGTTGTTCCTGGTAGTGTAATTGAGGTAGAATATGGAGCATTCTCTGGATGCAAATCTTTGGCTTCTGCCGAATTTCAAGGCCAATCGACCCTGCTAGGGCGTGATATATTCTCAGGATGTTCAGCCCTGGCCAATGTCAAACTTCCGGCCAACCTGAACAAAATCGATGTGTATGCTTTCTATGGTTGTTACAGTCTAAAGAACATTGAGATCCCCGCTGGAGTTACCTCCATCGAGGACCATGCCTTTGCCGATTGCATAAACCTGGCCCAGATCAAGATGCCGGCCAATCTCAAGACCATTAACGCGAAAGCCTTCAGCGGCTGCAAGAACCTGCCCGCTATCTCTATCCCTGAAGGGGTAACCACCATCAACAACCAAGCATTTGCTAATTGCACCAACCTGAGCAGTATTACCATTCCTGCCCAAGTCACCCAGATTGGCAAAAGGGCTTTCTACGCCTGCACCAATCTACAGGCAGCCAGGTTCAGCGGAAATGCTCCCCAGATCGGGGATGAACTATTCCGACAAGTAGCCTCCAATTTTAAAATATCCTTTGTTAATGGGAAAAGCGGGTGGACTTCACCATATTGGTATGGATATCCCACTGAAGGAGTGGACAGTCTTATCACACTGCCAATAATGCCGGTCAGAACCATAGGGTCCTTCCCTATCCCCATTGCTGCACCTGATAGGCTGTCGACACCGATTGACCGAACTAATTGGTCCAAGCTCAGCCAAAACTTTCAAACAGAAGCTATCGATTTGCTCCCGATCCAAGTTCCTCCCCCTGCTTTAATCCAGCCCCTTCCCCTTAAACCTGCACCCGCTGGCAGTATAGAAATCCAGCTATCTGTCGGGCAGCCCAATTATTTGGTAAATGCTCAACCTTCGGCCATGGATGCCAGCCCTTTGATCAAAGACAATCGGGTGCTGCTGCCGATCAGGTATGTGGCACAACCGCTGGGTGCAGATACGAAATGGAACCAGGGCGAACAAAAAGTGACCATCACTAGCGATAATGTGGTCCTGGAACTCTGGATAGGCAAAAACACTGCTGTGGTGAATGGGGTCTCGAAAATGATTGATGAGAACAATCCTGAAGTGCAGCCCTTAGTTGTACCTCCTGGTCGGACACTATTACCGCTGCGGTTTATCAGCGAGCAACTGGGGTGCGACGTAAAATGGATACCAGAACTAAATCAAGTGAAAATTAATTATCCCAGGGCCACTGATTATTTGGACCCCCAACCGGAACCACCCGTGGAGAAAAATAATCCCCAAACCACCGATTAATTGGATCCCCAGACCGAACCTCCCATGTAAAGGGCCTAAGACAAGCGGGACAGTTCATCTGTGTTGAGAAACACCAGGGGGCTGTCCTCCTCGTATTTAGGCGCTGATCCTTTGGTTCAGCCGCTCCGCTCGCAGAAACGGCTTAAACGCTGGACTTTCAGGCAATATAAAACCACCCACCGATAATTTTTTTTATCAATGGATGGTAGATATTCTGGTGGAGACGGACCGTATCGGGTCAAAACCACAGTAGATTTATATTCATTAGTTGGTAAATTTGATCGTTAATTTCTATATCCTTGGAGGATTATTTTCCATTATTTATTCATGGGATACTTATGGCAATCTATCTAGTCATAGAGTTACGTTAAATTTCATCCTTATTCCACTTTTGATGGTCTGCACCCCAACGCTCGATTTTACCCAGCTGCTTTCATTAAGTCCCACTGGACATTCGCTGGGAAAAGAACAAGTATGATGTTCACTGGCTCTTTCAACTTGGGTTGCATGAGATGGTTAATATTTTCACTCAACAGCCATGATACAACTCTATTCCTGTAAAATTAACGCAGTTTTTTGGATCTCATTTTAAGGTAAGCCTATTTACCAAGCAGCATTAAGATGTCTTTGGGCTTCTGATTGGTCTGAACCAGAATAGAAACAGCCGACTCGGTTAATATATTTTGTTTGATATAACTCATCATCGATTTTGCTATGTCAACATCACGGATGCGTGATTCGGTGGAGGTCATATTTTCCCCGGTAACTGATAAATTGCTGGTGGTATGATCCAGGCGGTTCTGTAATGCCCCCAAAATAGCCCGCTGGGTGGATACCTTCTCTATGGCTTTATCAATCTCACCAAGAGATTTATTAGCGGAATCATGGGTAATAACCTGGATATCGTCTACATTCAGGGCAGTGCTGCTCATATCTCCCAAATCCACCCACAGATTCTGGCCCTGATTAGCACCAACATGTAACATAGTTGATTTATCAGTAATGCTTAATATATCGACCTCATTATGCCCCTGGAAGGTAAACCCTTCCTTATCTTCATTATAATCCGTACCTATCCCCAGGTTAGCCTTGAATTTAATCTTTATATTGTTGTGAATAAGGCTTTTTAAGCCTGCATAACCAGAATCAATATCGCTCATCCCCAATAGTTTGCCGGTATAGGCATCATGTACTTCTACATCATAATGGTTTTCAGTGCCGTGATTAATAACCGTAAGGCCCAGTGCCCGAAGGATATCTTCCTCACCCTGAAAGGCCAGACTTCCTGTATCTCCGGCTATAGCAGTGCGAATTACAATAGTACCTTCCACTTTTTCCAGACTACTTTTTAAGTCAGGGCTGTCCACAAAAGAAACAAATTTATAACGCTGGTCCTGTTTGACCATTTCGTTCTGTCCCAAATCTTCATAGACAGCATGATTTATCCTGTCTAAAACGTCCACTATTTCGTCATCAGCGTATAAATTAACAAGAGCTTTTTTACCGTTATTTATTACCGTTATCTGCTGGGGAGATTCCAACAAAAACTTTCCATTTGCCCAAAAGGCAGAGATATCCTTAAGTTTACTGTAATGGTGGGCCAGGCCAAAGCCCAAGCCTTGCTGGTAACGTGATTCCATAGTAACCGTGTCCCTGATGGTACGAGGTTGGTCTTGATCATTCAAAATACCAGTCGTGCTTCCTCCGTGAAAATCTTTAAACTCAAAATCCATGGTCGAATCTGATATATCACCGGTCTCATAATTAACTTGGTAGGTTCGGATCGTGTTCTCTTTATTATCCAGTACCCCTTCATTAAAACGCCAGGCATGAGGGTAAAGGTCACGGCGATTGGTGCTGCTAAAAAGGTAGATTTCATCCACATCGCTATCAGCCGGTTCAGCATTGGCCGAACATGAGAGCGAGAAACGGTCACCGGCCTTTAACAAAGTTAAATCACTAAAATCAAAATGATCAAAGGTAAGTCCATCTTCACCATCTTCGTTGAAAAAAGTTACGTTATTATTGCTCTTGCCCAATACTATATACTCATCATTAGCATAACGATAACTGCCGTCTTTACCGTAGATATGTGCCTGACCCCGTAAAGTCACCTGGTTTTCACTCGTATCTATTACCTCAAATACCATAGCGGCATTCTGAGTTTCATCCGGGTTATACTCCAGACTATCCAAGAATTTGGAAGGAGAATCTGTAGATTCCATGTTATTGAAATAATAGCCTGTCAGGAGGGAGGCTGCTATATGTTCGGTGCTGCCGTTATAATTTATTTCCATGGCTACATTATTGGTTCCCACCCTAGTGTTGCTATTAAACCCGGCTGCACCAATACCGTTCATGAGCAGCTGCCCCGCCCAAACCCCGATGGCATTATCATTACCTTCGGTAGGGTGTACAAAATATCCCAAGAGGTTTAAACTTTTGCCATTCTCCGCATCCTGCTCAAAACGGTATTCCATGGTGCTACCCCGCCCATTAGCCATCCAGGGATTACCGGTAATTGCAATGCAGGCATCCGATTGAGTGGCATCACTATAATAGCCATCCTGCGGAGTTCCGGCATTATTAATTCCTCCGCCGGCCCGGGCAGCTACGTTTATAACAAATTTGTCGTTAACGCTCAGGTTTCCGCCCAGAGTAAGATTATCAAATTGGATACACCCAATGGTAACCGCTCCGCCATTTAGAGTTATATTAACGGGGGTGAAGTCATTGGCACTCCCGTCGCGGTTATAACCCTTTCCTTCAACCTGTACTACAGGAGGCGGACCGGATTTAAGGACCGTAAACAACAGGGAACAATTATCATCTTCCTGCCGCCATACTTCAACATTTTGCAAATAGTCAGCGGGGTCACCGCCATTGGCAAAATAATAAGTAGTATCACTGCCGTAAGCGGCATGGGCATATTGATTAAAAGTTCCTTTATTGTAGCGTTCACTGTAGCGTACGGCATTATTCTGACTAGAAATGGTGCCAAAATCTATATCGTGATTAACAGAAGTATAACTTCCTGTACCAGTGCGGATTAATTGCGGAAGCAGGATATCACCATTATTATCCAGTACTCCATCGTTAAAAACATAACGGCCGTTGCCACATTGCCCGGTTGCCAGACCACCTGGGGTAAACGTTCTGCCGGTAGTACTATCATAAAGGCTGGTATCTATGCAGTCATGAGCACCGGCGGAAAAAGCACTGGTATGAAGGGACCATGAATCTCCTACTTGAAGAGCACTGGTGCTGTGCTGGTCAGCATCAGGAATATAAACTGAGTCAAAGGGAAGATTCCCAGTTGCTGTTACTAGCGGATTAGCAATGCCATTATCACCTTCGAACCATGAATAAGTATATGTTCCGGAAGTTAGTACACCAGCATTAGTTATCCCGGAGTAATCAGTGCGAACCTGAATCCTATCCCTCGCCTGCCAGCCCTGACTGTTACGGGTCGCACCTGCCGGGTTGATACTAATGTCTCCGCCGCTACCGAATAACTGGTTGGAGCCTGCACTTGCCAGAAACACTACTTCCCGGCGAGTAGGGCTTACATCATTATTGGTAAAAGTTATAATGCCATTGTGGTGCAAGCCATCATATCCCGGGGTATTGGCAGCATTTATCCAACTAGCATCCAGAACACCCCATGCATCAACAGTTGCTCGTATTTCTTCAACATTATTTCCAGAGTTAATGGTTCCCAGCGTTTTATTATAGTCACGGGAGATCCCGGATTGATCATCTTCACCCCGTAAAATCGGATCATCATTAAGTCCCAGATCAATTGCTGTCTGTCCCACAGCATCACTCAGATTTATTTCGTACCGGGTATTGTTGGCAGCATTATTTATGCGGATGCGTTTCTCTCCCAGGATAGTATTCTGAGTCTGAAACGGCATCATACCAGGGTTTACGAGGTCATCACCGGTCAGGGCTGCTGCCAGAGCGCTATTAAGCTGGACGGCTATATCATCAAGGTGCCGGTCACCTACGTTTATGTTGCATGTATAATTGTGATAGACCCGTTTGGATAAGATTGTATCCCCATCAGGATTGGCAGTAGTATTACCGATGTTTAACTCCGCTTCCAGGGAGGGATCTACCTCAGAGTTAATATAAAGTTTATAATTTTGTAACCCTCCATTACCGGAATTGTTGGTAATCTGCAAACGGCGCAAACCCCCGCCCAGGTCAACAGCAGCAGCATCAATGTTATAGGCTGCCAGAGCAGTATCAATTGTGGCTGCAATCTGGGTTATAGCCTGGCCGTCTACAATAATAGTGTGTTCACGATTAAAATCTTTAGCGGTTCCAGTATTATCAGTATTATTACGGGTTATGGTATGGCCATTAAGCCCTAGTTCCGCTGCCGTAGTTCCAACACTGTTCGAAATAGTAATATCATACAATGTATTGCTGGCTCCGGTATTGTCAATTTGCAAAACATGGGTACCGTCACCATTGTCATGGTCAATAAAACAATCAGTGGTGTGATCAGCCAAACCATCCAACCCCAGAGCAGTATTTAAACTGTTGTTCAGTTGCGTGGTTATTCCATCAATACTTATATTTCCTGCCGCAACATTTAAATTGTGGTTATTGTATATATCAAGTGAATTTTTAACGATCCCGCGATTAATAGTTGCAGCCAGGCCAAGTTCGGCAGCAGTATTTCCTGATGTGTCTGCAAGGGTTAGTTTATATTTTGAACTGTTATTGTTTATTATTACATGTTCCAGGGTGCCGCCGCTGGCAGATAAGGTCACATTATTTATAGTGGCACCGGAAGCATTCTGGGCGTTAATACCGTTTTGAATGGTCGTCGCCACCTGATCAATTGTTTGATTATTACAGGCAACATTGAAAGTATAGTTATGGAAAACACTGGTGCCAGAAGACCATAGGCCGGAGTTGGGATTGCTGCTATAACCGTTTAATCCCAGTTCAGTTTCAACTGATGCAGGCAGAATGTCATTTGCTATTTCCACCCGGTGCCGGGTGTCGGTATTATTGAAGCTAATCTTGCTGGTGCCATCGCCATTGTTTACTACAGCAACTGCAGTATTGTAATTGGCTGCGCCGCCCAATCCGGCATTGAGAGCAGCTGCCACCCCATTTATATCCATATTGCCGACATTAAATATATGGGAACGGTTGAGATCACGACTGGTACCATCTACTACAACACTATCACCTTGTCCTGCTGCACCTGTTAATATCCCCAGTTCATTACCTGCCGTTCCGGTTTTATCAAGGATGTCAATAGTTTTACCAGAAGCATTGGTTACACGAATAAACCACTGCCCGGCGCCACCATCCTCGGCCGTGAAATCAACTCCCATATAGGTTCCGCCATCCAGACTATTTATGGCCGTTCCAAGAGCGGCAGCGGCTTCATCAACGGTTTTTCCGGAGACATCCACATCTATTCCGGTACCTGGTAAGTCATGGTCCTGAATATGAATAGATGAACCAGCCGCCAGAATATAACTGGTTTTAACCTCCACGGTTTCAGCGGCCTGGGTATTATATGTTGCAGTAACAGCAATATTGCTGACTGCTTCGGTTTTGTAAGTAAGATTAAGATTAATCGCCGCTCCCGTATCAGACAGGTAGGTAGTTTCCGCCACTATACTCTCAGTTGCCTGAGCTTTGTAGGTAAGGTTCATATTGATGGTACTGTTTATAGCTGAACGATAGTAAGTAACAGCATCGACATTGGATGCCAAAAGATCACGTGTATCAACATTTGTAACGGTAAAATGTGTATCCATGTTAACGTCATAACTGGCTTTGGTGCTGAAGGCGACATTGCCTGCTAACACCTGGTTTTCCCCACCCGGAGCGGGCATAACAATAGTGCCGTTTCCGGCGCCTCCGATATCGGTCCAGGCAACTTCAGTAGCAGCATTTATGGATGCAGCAAACGTGGTTATATCCATATTAACATCAATGTCATTTCTCCCGGTGGGATTTACTCCATTAATTACATTAACCACGGAGGGATCGGCAAAGTCGGCAAAGGTAGCCATAAAAGGGACTTCATCAGCGATATCAATGTTATATTCACCATTGGGAATAATATTGGGGCTGGCCGAGGTTTGAACAGCGTCAATTCCTAACGCCATAGCCGCAGCGCTGCCCCCTGCTTCATCTATGTAATTAATTCCGCCGAACGGTGTTTCCCGGGTGGTAACTCGGTAATCTCCCTCTGCCAGGCCATTGGCTTTAAAATCAACCAGGCCGGAATATTCACTGTTTTGTGGATTTATATTGATATTGGTTGCTTCTGTTCCATTAATCAAGTTCATGATATTTGTCTGCTGAACCTCGCCTGATCCGCCTTGGGCTTTGATATCAAATTTATAAGTACCTTCACGGGATTGAATATCACCAAACTGATCTTGGTATTTGATAGCTCCATCCACAATTACACCCAGCTTGTCATTACTGGTACTGACTGATACCGCAGCTGAACCATCGAGGATTTTGCGGGTATTAAAATTGGTGGTATCCGCGATTTTATCTATTTGCTGTTTTAGTTGATCAATTTCTTTTTGAATTTCGACCCGGTCTGCTGAAGTTATGGTATCGGTGGCAGCTTGAACCGAAAGCTCGCGCATACGATTAAGGATAGAATGAGTTTCGGTTAATGCACCTTCCGCAGTTTGTATCAGGGATATACCATCTTGGGTATTGCGGTAAGCCTGGTCCAGCCCTCTAATCTGGGTTCGCATCTTCTCGGAAATGGCTAGACCGGCTGCATCATCAGAGGATTGGTTAATCTGCATTCCGGAAGCCAAAGTCTGCGCTATTTTTGAGCTTTGCCGTTCGGCTTTTGTAAATATATTGTAGGTAAATAGAGACGGCAGGTTATGGAGTATTATCATTGTTATCCCCCATTTTCTACATAACTATAAAAAATTACCCATAATATTTATCGTTTGCAGAATTCTTTTCTTTAATGTAACAAGGGGATGATACTATATGTGATAAATGCGATAATCCCCATAATAATGGCAATTTGCATTTCCTTTACCAAATGGTCATCAAAAGAAAACTTGTCCGGTATGCAGCGCCATGTTTTTACACTTGGGACGAAATAGATGCTTTTTCAGCCAACAATACAGTAGCTTCACGAACCCATTTCCAGTCCCCTTCAAAATTAATAAACCATAATCTTTATACATATAAACTACCTCTAAGAGATGGAATTGCATTTTCTGAGTACGAGTTTATTAAACCAGCATATCTCTTGAAAGAAATTTTTGAACTAAGTAAAGGCGATAGAATTCCCTTAGTATTTCATATAAGTAGAATTTGGGAATCATTTAAAAAACTAGATATTGATCAGAGAATTATCAACTCGAATAGATATAACAACAGCAAAATTGGCATTAAGTTCAATAAGCGATTTGCCATTGGATCCCTTTGGGTTACTAACAGAATACGATGGGGCAGAATACAAAAGGACAGATGGTTTATCGTGGGACGATAATGAAATGACACTTTTGGGTTTTGCTACAATGTTATTTGCTATCCAGAGGATATCAAGAGAAGTACTGCAAGCTAACTGGTATCTTTCTTCATTATAGATGAAATGATATCAAAAAGAAGGTGGATTTAGCCTAGTTACTAAATGGAAAACCCAGACCATTTTCTTAACGATCTGGGTTGTGGATTTGCATGGTGGAGGCGGAGCATGACATTCCAAATCCACAATCAGGAAACGGCAGCTCTTTAGATTATTTAAAAAAATAGCATAAAAGGCATCACTCTATTAAAGGTGATGCTTTTTAGTTGTTTAACCAAAATATCCAATTCCTAATATAGCTTTGGGGACTAAGCCTAAACGTATCTTCTCCGTAACCTAAATCGGTATGCCGATAACACAGTAAGCAACATTAAGACTATCACCATCAGGATAGGATGATATAACATATATACCATGGCAATAATTGGAGCCAGCAATACCCTAACCAGTACTCTTAAGCTTTGACTATGCGCTATGAAAGCTGCAATAGATGGTGAATGGTGGTAATAGAATTTAACAAAGGCTATACCCCAGGTATTAGTCAGTAAGTACTGGTCACGGAAATGGCGCAGGAGTGCCACTGGCCAAGTAAACTTGGAGCCAAAGGCTGCCGTGGCTATAAAACATTCGTCAATTGGCTTTTCTGCAGAATATTCTTTCGGTGTGCGTATACTTTCATTTTTACCACTGTTTTTAACGCTTACATAAATAGTGCCTGATTCTGTCCCTAACTGATCAACTTGTAATTCAATTTCTGTTTGCCCTTCTGGAACAACCTTACTTACCAACGGAATTTGTGACGTTAAAGAGTTATATACGCATATTTCATCCCCACATTGTAAGCCAACGATCTTTACTATATCAGATGTACCCGCTGAGTTATTCGTTACAGAAATCTGTTCAGCAACTAAGGGCGTACTATCAGTTATAGTACTGTCTATTACATTAATTGTTAAGGATTGATCTGCTCCTCCGCTGAATTTAAATGTTAGAGAACTATTTCCTATAGATTTATTTATCAGATAACCTTTATTTATAGTTATTGTATTACCAGAAATACTATAGTCTTTAAGAATGGTTACACCACCAATATAATCAGAATCCAGGTTCCTGCTACTATCATTTATTGAAACAAGAGTATTGCCATTCCAGTTTACTGTTATCTTAATATCGAACTGTTGTGTAATATTTTTATTAAAGTTAACCATATTAGGATTAATGATACTGTTCATTACTAGGGTAGCAACTACAACTTTAATCGTTGTCTTTACATCCGTTGGGTTGGTTATACCATTAGGCAGGGTCAATGTTCCGGTAAAATCGCAGGACCCAGGTTTATTACCATCGTAGATAGGGGTACCTTCATTCCAGGTTACCGATATATCCTTGGTTAAACCATTATTCAAAGTTATCTGTACGGTACCAGGTAGCCCTACTTGGTCAAGGGTAGCACCACTAACTACATAGATATCACTAAGAGTTTGGGCTGAAACTATTGTTACCTGTGCAGGTATGACTTTATTGCTAGCACTGCTCAAAACACTAATACCAATAAGGGTTCCGGTATTTGCTGTAGGGGTTACTTCAAAAAATATATACTCATCCAACTCTGCTTCTACCAGGGTATAATCCCTGCTGGTAGCTCCTACTATAGCTACCTTACCTGTTCCATTAGAATTATCACTTCTATACCACTGGAAGGTAGATGCCCCTTCAGGGTCATTCTCAGCATCATTATACTGATAGCTACCATGTAGCGTCTGTCCTACTTGGGCTGTACCGCTTATTCTTATATCACTGACTGTTGGGGCTGCATTAGAAGCTACATTAACATTAATAGTGGCGATTATATTATCTGGGTTGATGACTCCATCTGGCAAAGTTAGCGTCCCCCTGAACACGTATGTACCTGCTGCATTGCCATTATATGCTGGCGTGCCTCCATCCCAGTTCACTGCTGCGCTTGGACTGCTTCCATCGCTCAGGTTAATGGTTACTGTGGTTGGCAAGTTAAGATCTGCCACGTTGGTTGGATTGGCAACATTCTTGTTCTCCAGCTCTGCTACTCCTGTTACTTTGACGGCTTCCACCTTGTTACTGGCTGTGCTCAGCACTGCTATACCTTGCAGTGTTCCAACACTGGCTAGCGGTGTTACTTCAAAGTAAATGTATTTGTCCTGATCTGCTGTTACCAGCTTATAGGTTTTACTCTCAGCTCCGGCGATTACTTCCAATCCATTTCCATCAGCATTGATGCTCCGATACCATTTGAATGTACTTACTCCTTGAGCATCACCTTCTGAATCACTGTAGCTGTAATTGCCTATCAATGCCTCTCCTACACGACAATCACCCGTAATTTGGATCTGGTCTGCTGTCGGAGCTGTGTTGCTTACCGTAAACGAAATAGTATAAGTTTCGGTAGTAGTTCCATCTTCAGCAGTAACAATAATCGTTGAACCTCCTGGTAAGGGGAATTGATTTATAACAGCATTTGCTCTTGGATCTGTGGTAGTTACTGATATTACGGGTGTGCTAGTTGTTCCCACCGGTAACTCAATATTATATGATTCCGTAAGAGGTGAGAAGTTTACAATATCGGCGTTATTAATCTTTATCGAGCTTAAAGTTGCATCTGTATTTGGTAGAGCAAATGTGATGGTAGTTTTAACTCCACAAAATACCACGTCAATATTTTTACCAACCATATTTCCCAATAACATATCTTCATATTTAGTTATGCTGGGATTATTGGCGAGAAGGACAATATCAGATTGAATATTATTTACATTATTTAAAATAGTGTCGATAGTCAGATCTGATCTCAGATATGTATGAGAATTTAAAGTAATACTTTCTAAGGGATAGCTATTTTCAACCTGACTTAATACGTTCCATATAGTTAATATTCCAAAAGCATCGTTTAGATTTGTTTCTTCTTTGCCCGGTTTTATCACCATTTTAAGCACATTATCATCGGCGTAGGGGACAAAATAATCGCTGGCATTCTCATTAAGTTTATTAATTAACAAACCGGTTAAGCTACTGGATGCTGGAGCTACAGTTACAGTATTTGATGGCGGACTTTCATATCCATCTACAGTTTGGGTAACTGTATAATTATTGCCAGGTGGCAAGGAAATAAATTGATAATGATTATTATTCGATTCTAAATTATAACTGTTTACTACCGTACCGTTTGAATTATATAACTTCAATACTGCCCCAGGAGTTGCATCTGTAACATCTATGGTACCAGTGCCACTTTGACTGCCCGAAATGCTTACCGGTTTAGGAACTATCGTTACATTGCATGTAGCAGTTTTACCTCCATCTATTGTAGTTGCAGTAATAACGGCACTACCTGGGGATAGAGCAATGACCTTACCATTATTATCAACATCGGCTACAGAACTATTATTTGAGACCCAGCCTACCATCTTGTTATAGGCATCCGCCGGTACAATAGTTGCCGTTAATATTTCGGTGCCTCCCACGACTAAAGTTGTAGAGGTATTATTAAGGCTTACCCCTGATACTGATTCTGTTCCTTGAACTTCAAAAGTAGCCGCACTTAAATCCATATCATAACCATGAATGAATATGTTGTTACTAACATTGTCCTCCAAAAGTATGAATTTAACTGTCCATTTCCCGGCTGCATCGTTGTCATCAATATTTATTGTTGTTTTTATTACCCCATTCTCCAAACGAAAAAATCCATACTTTGTAGCACTACCGGTTGGAGAGTTATATGTTATTTCGCTATAGTCGTACTTAATACCAGATATATCATCAATAGCATCAATTGTAACTGTTATGGTCTCTCCCGCCGTTACCGTCTTCTTATCTATGCCTATACTATTTAGTGTCGGTGGGGTTGAGTCTGATTCTGTTCCTTGAACTTCAAAAGTAGCCGCACTTAAATCCATATCATAACCATGAATGAATATGTTGTTACCAACATTGTCCTCCAAAAGTATGAATTTAACTGTCCATTTCCCGGCTGCATCGTTGTCATCAATATTTATTGTTGTT
>JBDKUD010000071.1:0-17115 GCA_039679805.1 Syntrophomonas sp.
TCTTGACCCTGATGAAATCCCTGCCCCTGGCCTACAATAAAGACATGCAGGAGGACAAAGAGGCGCTTTTCGACTGCATCGATACGGTCAAGAAATGCCTGTTGGTTTTCGCTCCCATGCTGCAGACCGCTCGCTTTAAAACGGAACGCATGGCCCTGGCGGCCCGGGGCGGCTTTACCAATGCCACCGACCTGGCCGACTATCTGGTGGGCAGGGGACTGCCCTTCCGCGACGCCCATGAAGTGGTGGGCAAGGCGGTTCTGCACTGTATCGGAAAGGGCATATCTCTGGAGGAAATTCCTCTGGCTCAGTACCAGGGCTTTTCCCCCCTCATAGACAACGACGTCTATGACTACATTGATGTGGCTGCCTGTGTGGCCCGGCGCAGGATACCCGGTGGACCGGCCCCGGAAGAAGTGAGACGGGCAATTGAAGAAGCAGTTCTATGGATAGGGAGGATGAAGAGTGTTCCAGCAGAATAGATTTGATTTGAGTGGCAAGACTCCGATTGAAGAACAGGTGCACGACTGGACCGAGCAATTCTTCTACAACCTTATGAATATTTTAAACAGCTTTTACTCCCGGGTAAGCCTTACCGAAACTCTAAACTCGCTCAAGGGCATCGATTTTACCCGCCTGGTCCTGGAGCAGCTGGAAGACGAAAGCGACGAGATCAAAGCCATGGCTTCAGCCAAAGTTGAGGAACTGGCCAGGGTGGAAATCGAATACATGGAGTCCTACTCATCTTAAGCGGGAGGCGACAAAACCCGCCGCATAATCAAATACGGTCTCTTACAACCTCGGATTTCAATTAATCCGGGGTTAACTTTTTATAAACATGGAAATTTAAAATAAACCCGCAAATAGGCCTTTAGGCCAAAGAGATCACCCGAATTTTTCGATAATACCTGAAAGAGGTAGGAGCGTGGAACGAGAATTCCATGCACCCTTCTCCACAACCCGCATAGGGCATCGAAGCTGTAGTCAATCGGGCTCATTGCACGGGAATCAGCATCCAAAAAACATCCTTCAAGGAGAAAGAGATGCTTCTTTTTATCCTCAACTATACTGCATTGCTGGTATACGTTTTTGTAGGCGTTTACGTCTACCTGAGCAATCCTAAAAACAACCTGTACCGGCTTTTTACAGGATTGTGCATTCTTTTTGCCTTCAACTCCTTAATGGAAATATTGATAAACAATACTTCCAACCCTTACACCGGTTTTTTATTTGAGCGAATCTCCCAGATAGGCTGGCTTGCTTACCCCGGGGTGCTGATGCTCATGGTCCTGATGCTTTCAAGAAAGGCCGTAGCAAAGCGCATGAGTGCCAAAATGCTTATCTTCATGCCAGGTGTATTGTTTACCTTGTATGAACTATTCGTTGTCAACTATTCTTATAAAGGGACGCGAACGCTGGCCTATTCACATGGCATCGAGGACATCTATATCTACGGTTATCTTATCGCCTGCTTCATATTAATGCTGCAGTGGAAGAAAAGCACTCCCTGGCAGAGGGAAAAGAAACAGGCCCAGATCATTTTACGTTTTGCGGTAGTAGCTATATTGGCAGGTATGATCAATGACACTCTTCTGACTTTTTCCGCGGAAGCCTATCCTTTTCTAGATCAGTTAATCTTTCTGATCTTTATATTTTCCATATGGTATGCCAATGTTAAATACAAATTTGTAAAGGTGTCTTCCCTCATAACCGCTGAAGACGTGGTCAACAAAATAAACGAAATCGTCATCGTAATGACCCCTGATGGCCATATCATCAACGTCAACCCGGCCGGGGAGAAAGCAACCGGCTACAGTAAAGATGAATTGATCGGTAAGCCGATTCAAAGCCTTGTCAACCTGGACTTTGAGGGACTGGTGCAGGAAGTGGCCCGCCTGACCGAGGGCATTTGGGAGGATGACTATTACCTGCGAACCAGAAGCAATATCTACTTGCCGATCACGGTGGGGATTTCGGCTGTAAAGGACAGAACTGGAGATATAATCGGAGCCCTGGTCTTTTGCCAGGACAAAACCGTGGTCAAGGAACTGCAGATGGAAATAAATGAACGCCGCATCAAAGAACGGCAGTTGAAATACCTGAGCCTGCACGATCCTTTAACCGGCCTGCACAACCGCACATTCTTCGAACAGCAGATGCGCAAGCAAAAAGGGGAGTGCGGCATCATCATCTGCGACGTCGATGGCCTCAAGCTGATCAACGACACTCTGGGACACGAGGTGGGCGACCAGCTCCTGACCAGGGCGGCCATGCTGATCCAGTCCAGCCTGGATAAAGGCCTCAGCCTCTCCCGGATTGGCGGTGATGAATTCGCGGTTCTCATTCCCAGCGACAACCGGGAAAATATTCAAGAGATATGCGATCGAATAAGCCTGGCGGTGGCTGATTACAATTTGGAAAATCCGCAGCTGATGCTTTCCATCTCGGTGGGCAGTGCAGTCTGCAGCGGCGATGTGCAAAACATTATAGATGTTTTTAAAGAAGCCGATGACAATATGTACCGGCAAAAGCTCAACCACACCAACAGCTTCAGAAGCAATATGGTGCAGGGCATGATGAAGACCCTGGAAGCCCGCGACTTCATAACCGAAGGCCACGCCGAAAGGATGCGGGAACTGATCATGCAGCTGGGTACCTACGTGGGAGTGCCCAACAATATGCTGACCAGCCTGCAGCTGTTGGCCCAGTTCCATGATATAGGTAAGATAGGCATTTCGGATAAAATACTATTTAAACCGGCCCTTTTAAACGAAAACGAAATAACCGAAATGCAGAGGCACTCGGAGATCGGCTACCGCATCGCCCAGGCTATCCACGATCTCAGCTCCATATCCGATTTGATATTAAAGCATCATGAACGCTGGGACGGCACCGGTTATCCCCTAAGGCTCAAAGGGACTGAAATACCCCTGGAATGCCGGATCTTGAGCATCGTGGACGCATTTGACGCCATGACCAACGACCGCCCCTACCGCAAGGCGATGAGCGAAGAAGAAGCCATAGCCATAATCAGGGACAACGCCGGCGCCCAGTTTGACCCCGAGCTGGTCGCCAGTTTTCTGCTCATGCTGGAGGAAAACAACCAGGTGTTAGAATCAGCGAGTGGATAATACCAAAAGCAAATCTTGGATCTCTGTTAGGAAAATATCAGGAAGCCGTCATGTAAAATATTTGTACTCCAATATATTATGAGTAAAGGGAAATGTATGGAAATATGGCAGGAAAATGATCGAATTTATTGAAACTACATAGTGGATTAATGGAACTGCGATATAATTTAGAAACTGGAGGCTGCCTTATGATGAAGAAGGGATTTTTGTTTGCATTACTAACCTTAGCTATGTTTATAGTACCATTACCCGCTCGGGCAGACGATACCCCCAGGGTCATTCTCGATGGGCAGGAGATTTCATTTGATGTGCCGCCGGTGGTAGTTGATGGCCGGGTGCTGGTGCCCTTCAGTAAAATATTTCAATCATTTGGTCGTGAATCATATTGGGATTCGAGCAGAAATGCCGTCGTGGGTGGAGGATTCTGGATGGGTATTGGGGAAAATGTTGCCTACATAGGTGATAGGACCATTTCTCTTGATGTTCCCGCCCAAACAGTAAACGGGCGCGTAATGGTTCCGTTAAAGCTCATTGCAGAAGTCTGTTACTGCCAGATATCTTATGATGGCAGCACAAATACGGTCAACCTGACATCAGGACAGGGGCGGTTAAATGCATTGGATGTATGCCCGGAGTTTAATCCATATTCGAGGTCGGCTATGGGATGTGTTATTGACATTGATAGACAGTATAATGCTCTAAGTCCACAAATATATGGAGTAGCTGACTTTAGCGGAACGATTAACAGGCCAGTAATCTTCAGCTGGTATTTCGAATCCGGAAACAACCGCGAACTAGTATTGGAAGAATCAAAGGATGTTATAAACAACCAAGCCGTATCTATTTTGCCACACAATAACTACAAGGCGGGGAAGTGGGCTCTTGAACTAAAAATGAATGATCAAGTAATACAACCCAGGTACTTTACCATAGTGGATAATCCGTCAGGGTGGGGGGAAGTAAAAATAACCGGAGGGCAGTACCGGGGATATCTAAATCAAATTAAAGACCCTTGGGGGGTTGGAAAACTAAAAATGGATAATGGGATAATAGTAACTGGCGAAATTGATCTTTATAGAGAACAAAAATGCGATATATTACCGTATGAATCAAATATCAGTACGCTTGTCGTATTAAAGGAATGTGATTATTCAAAGAACTATTCCTTTAATGGCTATTGGACATATCCTGATAATAGCGTTTTTAGCGGGCATTTATACTCAGAATTAGTTGCGAAGTCAAAGGCAGATGCTCAAGCAAATAAGTACGACCTATACTATAACGTTTATGGAGAGTATAAGGCAGAAAATGGTGAAGTGAAAAAGATAGACGGCTACTACAAAGGATATGATCCTTCCTATCGATTTGACCGGGCTACTATTTATAGTTCCTTAGATGATGCAATTAAGTCTAGCAACTAAATTAAAGAGCTTATTCACCATTGCTTATCTCTCTGCTGGGGTTTGATAATGTTATATTTTCGATGCCAATGACTATAATCAATATTTATACACGTAAAAACTGATGGAACTGGCAAGACTAAATTGACCAACGAATTTTTTAACCCCTTTGAGATGTTTATTAAGTAAGGCTGTAGATTCTGAAGCCGAGGTTTAGGATAGACTATTTCGGATTGGACCTTTAGATAAAACAAATATAAAGCCTTTTCAATCCTTGTTACTGAAGTTTAATATCAGCTACTGAATAATGCATTTCTAGCCTAGTATACTTCTACTTTTTTTCAGCCTGTTCAAACTGGGCTTTTATATTTTCCTCCAAAACCATGAACTTTGCATCTGAAAAATCCTGCATATTTGCCTCAGTGTAGCTTGAAATACTTAAAATTTTGAATTTACCATTTTCGTTTACCAGAATAGCTGCCAGTAGCTGTTTTTTTCCGTCATTTTCGAGGTAATAAGGTATTACTGCTGCGTAATCTCCAACCTTTGTATTCGCTTCTAAAACTGTGATTGCAAAAGTACTTTCTGTTTGTTTCTTTGCGAACAATTCTGAACTTTTTTCTACTAGTTCAGTGCGAATAGCCAACAATTCAGAAGGCTTTTTATTTAGGTATTCTGGCATAAATTCGGCCAGGAAAGTAACATTAAAGCTGTCTGCAACTTTGTCAAACTGTTTGGCATTAAGGGCATTATAAAGATCATTAACTACAGCAATGACTGTGTTATTGGTATGCTTACTAGCATTAGTAGCTTGATTGTTAGTTGTAATAACAACAGTATTGTTATTACTATCCCAAGTGACGGCAGCTCCTAAAGCTTTGGCAATACTACCTAAAGGAACCATTGTTCTACCATCAATAATTTGAGCGGGAACGTCTGTATTTAGCTCGACACCATTGATTAGGATTTTAATTGGTTGAGATGCTAAAACAAAACTTGAAGTAACGAGCAAACCAATGAGTAATCCAGTTGTAAGACCTAAAGAGAGACCAATAGAAAATCGTCTCATCATAATACCCCCAAATTTGCCATTTTCTTAAATAATTCAACGCCAGCCATAAATAACCTTTATTGTGTATATTTAATGAATTCTGGGATGTATATCCAAAGGATAGGATTAATGTCACTTTTCTTGGGGGTTTAGAGAATAGATCAGGGCTATCTCTTTTAATTCCAGGCAGACATTACTATATGCCGATCAAATAGAAAGAAAATAGGTGATAGGTTTATATAATTACTATATAGGTGCAAGTCGCTTATTGAGGCAAGTTCAAGGCACTTGATTCTGTAACTTAACCACTTTATAATTTAGAGGAATCAAAAAAGAATCAGGTGGTTTAAAATCAGGAAGTTAGCATTAAAGGCTCAGGCAGTTAAGAAATGGAGGTTCTGGGATATCCCTAAAAGACCGCTATTTGGGACTTCCCGGCTTGACGCCATTTGATTATCCTGCTATCATCTATTTGTTGACAACATGCCGATGTGGCTCAGTGGCAGAGCAGCTGATTCGTAATCAGCAGGTCGGCGGTTCAAATCCGCCCATCGGCTCCACTTAAAATCCCATAACCATGCGGTTTTAAAGGAAGAGGCTAATTTCCAATTTGGCCTCTTTTTTGCTGGACGTCGCCAAAACGTCGCCCAAAATTTTAAACAGGGTATCCAAACAGCTGTTACAACAGCCTATTTATTGAACATTTACTTGTGAAAAATTGGTGCCCATTTTGGTGCCTGGGACTATTTTCTTATTTGATGGTTATTTGATCGAGCGGTTAAAATCAGGGTAGTTAGCAATTAAGCAACCCCAATATATAGGGGTTTATTAGTGTGATTCTTATTTGACGGTTATTTGATAGTCATTTGATTATAATGTACTGGTTTTTTATGTGACGGTCATGTGATCGGGGGGCAGAAATTGCTTTGAAGAATAAAGATGAATCCCAATATATTGGCATCGGCATTTATCAATCTTATGTGATTGAAATAAGGTATTAAAAGCGGCGATTTAACTCATCATTTTACATTTTCCCTGAAGTTCGTCCTTTAAAATCAATGATATAAGTGGAAACGGAGGGAATTGCATGAAGCCGATAAGTCAACAGGATATGGAAAAGGTGATGGAAGGGTTCTGGATTCTGTTTAACTGGCTTAAGGATTCGGAAGAAGTAAAAGGAGTAAAGTCAGCGGAAGAGGATAAGTGGAATCATGTCCCGGAAGTATTAAGCGTCAAGGAGATGGCTGAGTTAATGAACATATCCCAATGGATGGCCTATGAACTTTGCCGAAATCCAGGTTTTCCGGCAGTAAGAATTGGACGGCGCGTTTTGGTTAGAAGGGATCAATTGATGGCCTGGATGGATAAAGAAGCTGCTTCTAAATATCCTTACTAATACGAATGCTGAGAAGCAGCCTCATATCCTTATTATTAGTCTCATAGCATGTACTTGATGCTTACACTTCCCAAATTATCTTACAGATTTGGAAAAGCAGTTTTTGTCTCTCTTCGATTGAGGTTTTGTTATAGTCATCGTAATGAACAAAAGCAAGATTATATTTGGCGCAGAAATTTTTGAATCCGATATTCTTGTGGTAAAAGTCCTTTCTTAACGTTTGAGCGAAGAGTGTTCCCTTGCCGCTATAGGTCTTAAGCTTTTCAGGATAAAGCTCATTGCCGGATGCCATGTTTTCTTTACCTTTTATAAGAACTAGGTCACCCAATCTATTTCGCTCATTATTGAATTCATCCTCATCATCAAAAAGAGCAATATTTGTTGGGTGGTTGGCTAATATATGGTCTATATGATGAATATCATTTCCCTTGCTTTGTTGGACCATTTGATGATAAGTCTTAGTAGGCAAAGAAGCCTCATTACCAATGAAGGTGTCAATACGTGCATAGAAGTACCTGAGGAACTTTTTGGATAGACTTTTATACCCGATAGATTTAAAGAAGTTGTATCTAAAAGGACCATACGGATAATTTGTATCATGGGCCTTATTAACACTTTCAAGAAGGCTTTTATCAAAATGCTTTTTAATATTTTCCAATGAAGCATTGCGAATATCGCGGCTTAATTTAATGATATCTTCGTTAAAGATATTGGCTTTATAGCTACCCGTTAGATTTAATATAACAAAGTTCCGTTCGAACAGCTTTGAGACCAGAGCGACTTTTTTATCATACTCTGGATCGTTAAGGTCAATAGCCGCCAATATTAATAGGAATTGTCCATCCTGATCATTCACATTGTTAAAGTAAATGAATTCATAATCTTTGTTTGAGGGATATACCTCGACTTCATTTAGAACGTTACGATAAATGAAGGAATAATACGGAAGTGCGCCGGTTATGAATTCTTTGACTTTAAATTCGTTGTGACGCAAATCAATTTTTTTATTAAAGTCATCAACAAATATTGTACGGTGGTATTTATCAGTCTCCAATCTGCGGTATTGTTCGTTGCTGTCAGAATATTTAGCCCTAAAATAAGTGCTAAAAAATTCGTCAACCTCACTCTCGTCAAATTCTTGGATGAGATTTATTGCTTTTTCCCAGGTATCAACATAAGAATCAACATCATTTTTATTAATCCATCCTAGTAACTTCCCTTTAAGTATTTCATATGCGGTCAAGGGAACACCTCGGTCATTGATGACTTCGAATACCATGGCCACATCTTTAGGTTTATCTATTTTGATTTCAATTAACTGAATTCGATCAAAAAAATACATTTGAAAGGCTTCCAGCTTATGACGCTGTTTAATTCTTTCATCAAAATAAGCACTAAGAACCCTATAATTTTCATAAATATTGGTCTCAGAAAGGCCATTTGGTTTTTTAGCAAAACTGATGTCATGTTCATAAATATCTTCCAAAGCGCTCTTACGGTCATCGAATCCGAGCCAAAATTGCTTCCCATATAGACCTGGGCCACAAACGGAGTTTGATAAAAAGTCCACTACATTTTGCTCCAAACCATATATCTTAGACATATGCATTAACTTCATAATAATTAGAGTCAAAGTGGTAAGCCGCTGCTGTCCATCTACTATGAACGTCTTACCTCCATGTTCATTCGTCATATATGCGTTTAAGAAATACCATTCATAATTTGCAATGTTGTTTTGTGTATTATCTAAATTCGGCGAATATTCTAGTTCAAAACGATAAAAAATATCGTCCAATAAGGATTTAACAGGCTTAAATGGTTGTTTGTCATTCCATTTATATTCCCTTTGATAAAAATCAATATCATATTTGTGGTTACTAAAGATATCACTTATCTTTCGTGGTACTGGAGTTAATCCCATGCTTTGTTCCTCCCAAAAGATATTGCTGTATATATTAATAATTTTCTACAAATTTCCTTATAATTCCTCGTTATTAAATATTTTTCTATCTCCCCATAAAATCATTCATCCTGTCCACTGCCTCCCGCTGCATGCTGGGCAGAACGTGGCCATAGATATCCAGGGTAGTGCGGATGCTTTCGTGGCCCAGGATTTCCTGCACCTTTTTAGCGTCCACACCGGCGGCCATAAATAGAGTAGCGCAGGTATGGCGCAGGTCATGAAAGCGTATTTCCGGACGGCCAAATTGATCCATGATGCGTTTATATCTCCGGGAAAGATTGGAGGTATCCTGGGGCTTGCCGTTATCCAGGCAGAAGACCAGATCCATATCATGATAGTCTTGTCCCAGCATAAGCTTATTCTGGGCTTGCTCACGCTTATGTTCCTTTAAAACCTCCAGTAAAGCAGCCCCTATTGGTATTTGGCGGCGACTTTTCTCAGTTTTGGGCGGACAAAAGAAATATCCCTGGCCAGGTATGTGCTGCAATTGTTGATTAACCCGAAGGGCCCGGCGGCCCAGGTCAATATCCGCCCAGCGCAAACCCAGCAGTTCGCCCTGGCGCATACCTGTATATATGGCAGTGAATATAAGGCGGTAATCACGGTGCTCCCGAATCTGATCCAGCAAGGTAAGCGCCTCTTCACGGCTCAAGATCGCCATTTCCCATCTTTTATAGCGCGGTGGCACGGCAGCATCTGCCACATTGCGATTCACCAGCTGCCACTGCATGGCATGCTTCAAGGCTTCATGAAGAATGCGGTGATGATAGGTGATGGTCCGCGCAGAAAGCCCGCCTTTCCCATCTATACGACCTTTAGTTAGCTTCTGGCTATAGTACTCTTGCAACGCCATTGGGGATAGCTTTTCGAGGGGGATAAGACCTAAAGCCGGAATAATATGACTGTTGATTTGCATGCGATAGCTGCGCAGGGTTTTAGGAGCCAGGTTCTGGGTTCCGTGGGTATTCAACCATCGTTCTAGATATTCTCCCAGGGTCAGATTAGTAGGTTCGATATAGGTGCCGGTCTGCAGCTCATGCAGTATTTGATGCATTAATTTATCGGCTTCTCTTTTGGGCCCTTGCACAGCCCTATAAATACGGTCTCGTGTTTTTCTAGCGGGGTTATACCCTAATTCGATTACAATGGTCCAAGAGCCTTTGGCCCGTTTTTCTAAATGTCCTTTCACAGATTTGCCTCCCTATTCGTAAAATAGGGTGCTCCCTCACCATTTTGGCTCTCCTAGACGAAAAATGACCCGCCCTATGATGACGCACTCATCGGTGCTCATGACCTGGGGCGGGTAATCGGGATTTCGGGATATCAGCATCAGCTGGTTTTGATCAGGCAGGTGTTGAATCTTATTCACACATGCCTCTGCGTAGTCTTTGATGATAACGGCGATTTGGCCGTCCTCCACAGGTCCTTTCTTAACCAGTACTAAATCCCCATCGTTTATTACCGGCTCCATGCTTCGTCCTTTTATTCTAAGGTAGAAGTAATTGTTAAAATCCCGGCCGTGAATCTTCATGATCGATATGTCGATCGGCCACCAGCTTTCAATATCCTCTTCCGAAATACTCGGTTTTCCAGAGCTTATTCTACCTACAACCGGAGCCAGGAGAAAATTATCCTGGTCTACCGGAAAAGTAGAATATGATTGGCCTGAGTCCTCCTGAACCTCCAGGCCATTCTCTCCCGGGCGGTTAACGCGCCCGGGCTGCTGGAGTGAAATATCCTGATTAAGCGCCAATGAAACAATAACCTCCAGGGAAACATCCATACCGGTGGATAATCTCTGGAGGCTCTGGAGGGTAGGGGACACCGGACGGCGGGTACGGGGGTCGACCCCTGCCTCCAAAACGTGCAGATAGGCATGACTGATACTAGTTAACTTGGCGAGGTCCCGAAGACCCAGGCTTCGCTCTTTTCTCCACTCCTGAATAAATGCTCCCAGTTTGTTCCCCATGTTAGTATCCTTTCTCTATCCGTATACATATGTATACGTTTGTATACCATTGCATACATTCTAACTTATTATGGAAAAACTGTCTAGTATTATTGACGATATATTTTTAAATGGAATATAATTATGTTCAATAAAATAAACGAGGGGGCGATCAAAATTAATAATCTGGTCCGTAAGACGAGACGAGAACAGGGGATGACTCAAGAGGAGTTGGCAAAAAGAGTTGGGATTACTCGGCCTTATCTCTCTGACATAGAAAATGATAAACGCCAGGTACGAGGTGAACTTATGATTCGTATAGCCGTTACCCTGGGGGTAAAGGTTGAAGATATTTTTTTGATCTCGGCGTACAACATAACAGACAAAATAGAATCCAGCATGGGGGAGGTCGGGTCAAATGTGTGAAGAGAAAGAACGCTGGGTGACAGTCAGCCAGGCGGCCCGGCACTTCAGGGTAAGCCGAAATACCGTATACGAAGCCTGCCGGGAAAAAGAATTAGTATGTATGCGAGTGCGCAGTCTTTTCAGGGTCATGGTAAATACTGAGGAGGAATACCTGACCGTGGCCGAAGCTGCCAAGTTTCTGGATATAAGCACTTCAACCATATATGAAGCCTGTGCTCGAGGCTGCATTCAAGGCTCTATCCCTCATATCAGAATTCGCAGCCGGATTCGGATACCTCGCAGTCAGCTGATCGGATCAACCAATTCACCTGATAATCATGCAGAAGCGCTGCCCATGGATGAAATATCAACCATTGAGGCCATGGGCCTAACTCCGTTTACCCAGAACAACTCATTTCATGTTATGAACGCTCAAATGTAATCCGCTTCAAAGAATCCGCGGGGAGGACATCCGATATGGAGAAGCATCTACAGTTGGTGTGTAATGCCTTGGCCCTGGCCGGGTGCATCCTGGAGCAGAAAAACCGGGAAGACTGGTGCTGCCCCTATCATCATCAGGAGGAACCCGGGGCTTGGTCAAAAGGTGAATGCCAGCACTGCGAATACAGCTTTGCTATAAAATTCGGACCAAAAATGAAGCCCATCGTTTCATATGATCCCGAATTTCGGGCTGCATGCTGGGTAGAATATTTGCTCTGGGAAGCCAATAAAGGGGAAGTCGGTCTGGAGGTCACCCAGTAGTGGACTATATCAAGGAAATCAATGCCTTTTATGACCATGACCTGGTCAACCAGGTATCACAGTCGGCGGGGTATCTTTACCTGGCTTTATTAAATATTGCCAACCGGCTCTTTTGGAAAGAAGGTTTTATGGTTTCTGACGTGATGATCATGGCTAGGTCCGGTATCAAGGACCGGCGAACTTTCAAACGGGTTATTCAGGAGCTGGTTGGCTTCAACCTAATTGTTGTACAGGAATACAGGAACAGCAGCGCCTATACTATTTGCGGCCTGGCTAACATCCTGCCTGCAAGACATGCTGCATTTAATGATGCAAAGAATGCTGCAAGCAATGCAACAAAAGATGCTGCAAAGAATGTTACATCATTTGCAGCAAACGATGCAGATCATACATGGAATGCTGCATTGTTTGCAGAAAATTTTGCAGCTTTTTCAGAAAATCCTGCATCAAATGCTGCATTGAATGCAGGTTGCGATGCCAGCAAAAGCCCAAGTATTGAGCCCTCCAGTTCCGCTCAAACAAAACAAAATAAACAAAACAAAACATATATACTATCTGCTAACGCAGACAGAGGAGAGAGTGATAAAAGCCAGGTTGACAATCGTACCTTAATTGCCGAACTGGTGAAATTATATCGAGAAGTACCAGGCGTCATTAAAAGCAAAGGAGATTATTCATTCATCGGAGCGTTATATAACGAGTTTAGTTATCAGGCGGTATTGTCCGCCATTCAAGAATTAACCTTTGCATCATCCAGTGGTGAGATACAGAAACCCTTGCTCTATCTAAGAGCCATCTTAAGGAGAGCCGGACCCGGTCCACCAATACCGGCAGAAAATTTAGGAGAGGAGGATTGTATTGAACGATATCAACGTGAACGATACCGGGGCTGAATTAAGTCAGGCGGTAACAGCTTCTGGTTTACCTGAGTTATCAAACGAAACTCTGGTGAGCAGCTGGTCCTTTGACGAAAAGGGGGAGATTAAGGACAACAGTCCGCCACCGTTCCCTGAGCTCGATCCGGATGATGAGCTGCTTTATGACCATATCAAAACCTGCCCGGTTTGCAAGCTGGAGGTCAGAGAACGCCTGGTAGTACATGCAGGCAGCTCCTGGCTTATAACCGAGCGCACTCCCTGCCGCTGCACGCCTGATCCGGCTGTTACCGAGCAGGAACGACGGGAAAAATCCTGGAGGGAGCTTAATCGTCAATTTAGAGAGAGCAACCTGGTGCATACTCCGGGACCTGCTCTGGAGGATTTTCCGGTCAGATCCGGGCAGGAGGAAGCCCTGAAAACAGCTCGTATGTTTCTTGCTTCAACCCTCCAGGGAAAAAGCTTTCTGCTCTCCGGACCTCCAGGCCGGGGTAAAACTGAAATATCTATGGCGTTGGCACATTCGGCTGCTAAAGAACGCACTGTGGTGTTTATTAAATCAATTGATCTTCTCGACCGCATCCGGCGCTCCCTCTGGGAAGAAAAGCAGCAAGCCCAGCTGGTAGGGATGTTGCGTACGGTAGATCTCCTGGTGATTGATGATATTGGGGCGGAAAAGGCTACTGAATGCGTGCAGGCTACCCTGTACAGTATTATTGATCATCGCTACGGGCGCAAAGACACGATATTTACCACCAATTTGACCGGCAAAGAACTGAGTGCAAAGCTGGGTCCGGCCCTGGCCTCCAGAATCTGCGGTTCCCGGGAAGTGATTGTTGGCGGAAAAGACTGGAGGATAGATGGGCGGCACCAGGCATCCACCAGGTGGGTAGAATCCTGGGACCAGGAAGATGAGTAAACGCAGTCATAGCAGTGCAATAATACCCGGGCTGCAAAGAGTATCTGACATTGGCGATTGGGACCCGTCTGATACATTGGCTATAAGGAGCGGTTTTTTAGAGTTGGATAATATATTAGCCGGTGGCTTTAGGCCCGGAGAATTGACGATATGGAGCGGTATGAATTCTTCCGGGAAAAGCACTTTGTTAGGGCAAATCCTTCTGGAGGCTGTTGATCAAGGCCAGGCAGTTTGTGCCTATTCCGGGGAACTGCCGGATAGGATATTTCGCTATTGGATTGAGCTGCAGGCTGCCGGGCCTCAAAACCTGATAGCGTTAGCCGATCCTGAAAAGGTTGGAATAACCTATAGGCCAAAGCAGAAAATTCTTGGAACCGTCAGGGATTGGTACCGGGACAGGCTATTCCTCTACCAGGGGGGAGAGATGAGAAAGGTCAGTCAATTGATTGAGGTTTTTACCAGGGCGGCAAAAGAGTATTCCTGCCGGGTTTTTCTATTGGACAACCTGACCATGACGGTTAGCCGCCTTCATGCCCGGGATCAGTACCGGGCGCAGCGCGAACTGATACTGGAGACAGTTCGCTTTGTACGAGAAAATGCCGCCCATGTTCATATTGTGGTTCATCCTCGCAAAACGGTCAGCGTATCCGGACTAACTAAAAATGATATTGGTGGCAGTGGGGATATTACCAACCTGGCAGACAATGTATTGGTCCTGGCCAGGCCAGGAGCCAAGGAGAAAGTTGAAAAGGAAGCTTTATGGGCCGCCCGGCTGACAGTCTTAAAAAACCGCTTTGGCGGTCGCCAGAATGAAGATATTTATCTTGATTTTGACCCAGCCTCCAGACGGTTCTATCCAGTAGGCAGCAACCCGGAGGATAGGGTGTTTGGCTGGTCACTGTTGGCTAAGACACCGGTAAGGAGGAAGACCAGTGAGCGATAGAGGCGGCAAAGGCCGCAATAGGCGGGGACAGGTGGACAATTTAATTAGCGACCAGGGATATGCGATATCCTCCTGTAAGCGTTTCGTCCACTGTGGTAATCCCCGTTGTATAAAGTGTCAAAATGGTCCATCTCATGGACCTTATATTTATGAGCGTTTCCGAGATGAAGCCGGTAAAACCCGTACCAGGTATAAGGGGAGGGCTTGAAGATGATAGGGAAATCCTCCAGACATATGAGACAACCGGAGGGGGGAGTAGTGATAATGACGAGGCCAAAACCGAAAGAAATAATGGTTGATTTAGAACGAGGGGAGATCTGGTATAAGGCCGGTGAATCCTTAACCGGAGCTGAACTGCGTATTTTGTCTTTGCTCTACCGGCGGGAAGGCCGTCCGGTATCGGCTGATTTGCTGGCTGATCAGGTAGATCCTATGGACATCAGCTGCAGCAACCCTCGTTTTCATATATCAAATCTCCGTCGCAAGTTAGGCCATAGTGATAATTACCAGGTTATTGCTACCC
The DNA here is from genome assembly GCA_039679805.1 of Syntrophomonas sp. GTDB lineage: Bacteria > Bacillota > Syntrophomonadia > Syntrophomonadales > Syntrophomonadaceae > JBDKUD01. Next base: position 15,317 of record JBDKUD010000071.1, read on the forward strand.
GCACCGGCATCGGCTACTACCTGGTACCCGGCTCAATCCGCTTTATGGACCATTCTAGAGAGGAGTGAAGATAGGATGATTATTGGCATAGATCCCGGTCATGGTGGAATTGATCCCGGTGCAATAGGGCCAACCGGGACACGGGAATCAGATATTACCCTGGAGATTTCCTTGCTTTTAGCCGACAAACTTAGAGAGCGGGGACATACCGTAGTTCTTACTCGCCTGGAGGATGATGCTGTATCGCTGCGCGACAGAGTGAATTTGCTTAACGATGCCGGGTGCGGCTTGGTACTTTCCATACACATTAACGCCTTTGACAACCCGGACCCTGACTACATATCAGCTTGGATTTGCGGTACCGGCGGGCAAGCGGAGAAGATAGCTAATGCTTTGATTCCAGCGCTAGCCGCAGCTACCGGCTGGCCAAATGGTGGGGTCCGGGTAAAGGGCTTTTATGTGCTTAGAAAAACTGATGCTCCAGCCGTTTTGCTGGAGTTGGGCTTTATAAGTAATCCAGAACAGGAGCAAAAGCTCATAGAGACTTACTTACAAGCAAACATTGCCCAAACCATTACTGACGTTCTTAGTTAGCATATACGCATCAAAGGGGCTTGTTGACCTGCACTAAAATTTATAGAAATCAACACTCATCCAAACACCATTCAAACATCCCCGTGCTATCCTCTTCCTGAAGGTATTTATTGTTCCGGAAGGAGGTGAATAGAGCATGGCGGTAACTTCTACCCCTATAAGCGATACCCTGAATGTTGTAGTTGACAATGGTTTGTCCGGAAGTGGTTCACAGTTGACCAAAACCTTAAAGTACGCCAACGTTAGACCTGATGCCACTGATGCAGCTGTAAAGACCGTGGCCGATGCCATCGTAGCTGCTCAGACCAAGACCTTGATAGCTGTTAACCGTACCAAAAGTGCCGAACTTACAGGAACTCCTTAATAGGATGAGATAATTTATAAAATCGGAAAGGAGGATATTCTATGGCAACCAGAGTTCTTGAAATGACCTTCCTTACGGCATTAAGTCAGAAGAGCACTATGAACGTAAGTAATGTAAAAGATCCCTTCACCGGTGCTGAAGCCGCAGCTCTCATGGATGCGATAATTGCCGCTAACATCTTTAATACCGATACCGGAGCATTGGCCAGCAAAAGTTCAGCCCGCATCGTAACCACAGACACAGCTGATCTGTCCCTGCTCTAAATCTTATCACTGGCTTAACAAGCGAGGTGATGTATCATTGAAACTGAATTGTTAAACGCCCTGGCTAACGCCGGGCCCTGGGCGCTCTTGTTAGGATGGATGCTTTACCGTTTTGATGCCTATAACAACCGCCTGCTGACGGAATCAGCAGCCCGCGAAGAACGCATCATGGCTAATGCCCGGGAGAGGGAAGATAAACTGGCCGCTTGTATTGATAAATTTGCCGAGAACCAGCGCGCTATGGCTTTGGAAATCAGCCAGATCCGCGGGGATATTGACGAGATCAAGGAAGAAATAAAAAAGAATAGTGAAAAATAAGTGGCCTGGTGTAATGACCAGGCCACTTTGTAAGTATATAATTATAACTATAGATATACAAATAAAGAAAAAAATGGAATATATTGTTGGTTTAAAGGGTGGGATATATTGATTAATTATGATTCAGACCAGGGCACAAAAGGTGGGTAGCTTGCACTTATTTAATTTCGGCCTCCTTAGCTCAGGTAATCCTTAACATAAATACGGGAGGTCAGACAATGAAGTCATTGGAATTTCCGGTTGGTCAACTATTTAAGCCC
>JBDKUD010000045.1:0-8156 GCA_039679805.1 Syntrophomonas sp.
GGCCGTAGCCCTAATAAAGGCCAACCGGGAGAAATTGGGGGCCTGGAATTTAAAGGTGGTTTCGGGTCGGGCACCGGAAGCGCTGATTGCTTTGCCTGCACCGGATCGAGCATTTATTGGGGGCTCCCAAGGAAATCTGGCGAAAATTTTAAAGCTCTTAATTGAGAAGAATCCTATGATACGGGTGGTAATTAATGCCATTACCCTGGAGACTCTGACGGAAGCAATCGATTGTTTTCGTGGTCTGGGATTTGATGATATGGAAATAGTTCAGATTACAGCCGCCCGAGCCAAAGAGTGCGGAAAATATCATATGATGACGGGACAGAATCCGGTCTTTATCATCAGCGGGCAAAAAGGAGCGGGAAGATGAAGCAGCGGGTAATACCAAGAATTATGATTGCCGCAGCGGGAAGCGGATGCGGGAAAACTACCATCACCTGCGGTTTGCTGCAGGCCTATCTCAACCGGGGTAAAAAGCTGGCATCCTTCAAATGCGGACCGGACTATATTGATCCCATGTTTCACTCGGAGGTATTAGGAATCAAATCCCGCAACCTGGATTTGTTTTTTAACGACGAAAACACCATCAAATATTTGCTGAGTAAAAATGCCAACGACTGTGAATTGGCGATAATAGAAGGGGTTATGGGATACTACGATGGACTGGGGGCCAGGACTACGGAATACAGCTCTTATGATTTGGCTCGCAGGACAGAAACCCCGGTTATTTTAGTGGTGGACTGCAAAGGAATGTCTTGTTCTGTTTTGGCGGTAATCAAAGGTTTTGCGGAAATGCGTCCGGACAGTAATGTGCAGGGTGTTATTTTGAATCGCTTGCCGCCTATGCTTTATGCCGATTTGAAAGAATTAATTGAGGAAGAACTTGATGTTCAAGTCTTGGGATATATGCCGGAATTAAAAGACAGCCAAATCGAGAGCCGGCATCTTGGTTTAGTGACCGCCCAGGAGATTGGCAACTTAAAAGAAATTATCGCCGGGCTGGCCAGGCAGACAGAGAATTCCGTGGATTTGGATAAAATTATGCAAATTGCGGAACAAGCAGCTCCCGTGGAATATGATATTACAGAAGAACTTCAGAAAATAAATAAGATTACTGCAGAAGTCCCCATTAAAATAGGAGTGGCCATGGATAAGGCCTTTTGCTTCTACTATCAAGACAACTTGGATTTATTAGAAGAATTAGGCGCTGAAATTGTAACATTCAGTCCCCTGGAAGATAAGGCATTGCCGGCAGGTATTCAGGGGATCATAATCGGCGGCGGCTACCCGGAACTGTACCTGGAGCAGCTTTCCAGGAATGAAAATATGCTTTTGGCAATAAAACGGGCAATTGCTCAAGGAATGCCCTGTCTGGCAGAGTGCGGCGGATTTATGTATCTTCACCAATACATTGAAGATGAGCAGGGGACTCCTTATAAAATGATTGGTGCCATCGAGGGGAAAAGCTTTCCAACCAATAAACTGAGGCGGTTTGGCTATGTATCCTTAACCGCCCGGGAGGATAATTTACTGGGTGAAAAAGGAATGGAGATAAGAGGACATGAATTCCATTATTGGGACAGCACCAATACCGGAAACAGCTTCCATGCGCAAAAACCTTTACAAAAGGCTAATTGGGATTGTGTAGTTGCCGGTCCCAATTTATGGGCGGGCTTTCCGCATATTCATTTTTATAATAATTTGGGAACAGCGATCAGGTTTTTAAAGCATTGCCTTATTAATAGCCGACAAATTGCAAATTGAAATTATGTACCGGGCTGATAGGCCTTCAGGTTTTTATACCGTTTATATGGGTTCTATTGAGATTATGCTCAATTTATACATGGTAATAAAGGAATTTAAAGCTTGACTATTTCCGAAATTTTTATAAAATTTAATTTATTAAAACTAAAATAAAACTATCTTAGGTGCCCCCATAGGGGGGAGAATAGGGAAACCGGTGAAAATCCGGTACGGACCCGCCACTGTAAAGACGAGTTCCCGCTGATCCACTGGCATATGCTGGGAAGGAGCGTTCCGAACGTTTGAGTCTAAAGTCAGGAGACCTGCCTAAGAAGAGTAAGTCTTTCCTTAGATAAAGGAAAGCAGCGGCGATGACGGCAAAGTCCCGACCACAACCAAAATTGTGGCGGGACTTTATTTTTTGCAAAAATATAAAATTAGGAGGATGTTTAAAGATGACTACACAGAGCAACCCTAACCAATTCCATGGCCTGGAGAATCTTAAAACCGCAAACCGGCAGGAGCTGGAGGCTGCCTTACAAGAGCTTGGCAGCGGAATTGAAGAACTGGATCAAGAGTCCGTCTCCGGTATGCAAAAACGCCTGGATGCCAAGATCAAGCCTCTCAGAAGTTTAGGTGTCCTGGAGGATATTGCCCAGCAAGTGGCGGGAATCCTGCGCACTCCACAGCCGAAAATCAAAGGCAAAGCAGTGCTCCTTATGGCCGGCGATCACGGAGTTGTGGCTGAAGGAGTCAGTGCTGCCCCCCAGGAAATCACTGCCCAAATGTTCTATAGCTACCTGGAGGGCGGGGCAGGTATCAATGTTCTGGCCCGACATGCCGGAGCTGAACTCATTTGCACCGACATAGGCATTGCTGTCCCCCTGGATCCCCCTGAACTTATGGTCAACCGCGTCAAAAACGGAACCGAGAATATGGCTTATGGCCCGGCCATGACCCGGCAGGAAGCCCGGCTTGCTCTTCTCACCGGTGCACAGGTTGCTGCCCGGGCGATTGATTCCGGAATTAATATCCTGGCCACAGGTGAAGTCGGTATCGGCAATACAACTCCAAGTGCGGCCCTGGTTGCAGTCTTTACCGGCCACTCGGTGGAGGAATTTACCGGACGCGGTACCGGGGTAAAGGACGAAGCCCTGAAACATAAACAAGACATCATCAAACAGGCTATTGCGGTCAATCAGCCTGATCCGGCTGCTCCGCTCGATACCCTGGCCAAAATCGGCGGACTGGAAATTGCTGCGCTGACAGGTGCCATCCTGGAAGCTGCTTACCAACATGTACCGGTCGTTCTCGATGGAATTATCTCATCCGCCGCAGCACTTACTGCAGCTCAAATTGCCCCTTTGTCAGCTCATTATATGATTTCTTCCCATAACTCGGAAGAAATGGGCCACCAATTGGCTCTTAAAAAACTCGGCCTGAAATTCAGACTTGATTTTCATATGCGGCTGGGGGAAGGCACAGGTGCGGCTCTCATGTTTCCGATGATCGATGCTGCCATCAAGATAGCCGATGAAATGGCCACCTTTGAAGCAGCCGGAGTCACCACCGGCGACTTTTAATACCCCCAAGTGTTATTATTGAGGGTATGACTTGGGATTAAATGCTCTGACTAAAGGTATATAATACCTTATATAGGATGGTGAATTATTTTGCATGCTTTCCTGACAGCTTTAGGCTTTCTTACCAGAATCCCGATCCCCGGAGATGGGGGTAATATTGATTCCCGCACTCTAAGTAAATCAATAATTTTCTTTCCGGTTGTAGGCGCAATAATAGGCACTGTAAATGCAGGAATTTTTATTCTTTTGCATTCCTATCTGCCCAGGCCGGTACTAAGTGTTCTTATTATAGCGCTGCCGATATTCATGACCGGGGGAATACATTTTGATGGTTTGTTAGATACCTGCGACGGTATTTTCAGCGGACGGTCCCGTGAACGCAGTCTGGAAATCATGCGTGACAGCCGCGTGGGTTCCATGGGAGTTATTGCCGGTATCCTTAATGTAATGCTGCGTTACAGTATTTTATTGGAATTGCCGGCAGCCATAATTCCAGTCTTGCTGATTGCCCAGGCAGCAGCCGGGCGCTGGGTTATGGCCCTGGGTCTGCATTTTTTCCCTTATGCCCGTAAAGATGGGTTAGGGCAGGGCTTTACTGCTGAAAAAAAGATTTATTATGTTGCTCTCAGCAGCTTATTGGCTTTACTGATTGCGCTGTTGATTACCGGGACGGCAGGTCTTTTAATAGTCTTAATTGTCGGCAGTCTGGCCCTTCTGATTGCCGGCTGGGTCAAACGCCAACTGGGAGGACTGACCGGAGATGTTTACGGGGCCTTAAACGAAGTGTCGGAAAACTTTTTTCTTATATTGTGGATGGTGGGGAGTATTACATTCCACTTAATTCCATGAGCATGACAATGAGCGGAGGGGATGTAAGTTGCTGCCTGACAGGTTAATACTGGTAAGACACGGGGAAACTGCCTGGAACGGGGAAGGCAAATATCTAGGTCAGTCTAATCCCGGATTGAACCAAAAGGGAAAAATACAGGCCCGAAAAGCGGCCCGCCTTTTATCCGGAGAGGAAATTGACCTGGTATTCAGCAGTGACTTGTTAAGGGCCGTGGAGACAGCCCGTGTAATTGCTGATGTTCATAATGTGCCGGTAAGAACAATCCCATCACTGCGGGAGATCGATTTTGGAGCCTGGGAGGGTCTAACCTTTGCAGAAATCCAGACTTGTTATCCGGAACTGTTAAATGAGTGGTTAAAAGATCCTTTCCGGGTGCGAATACCTGACGGTGAAACAGCCGAGGAAGTCAGGTGCCGGGTCATAGATGCCTGGAACGCAGTAACTCTTAATGCTTCCGGTGGGAAAACGGTGGTAATTGTTGCTCATGGCGGACCATTGCGAATATTAGCGTGTCACCTCACTGGAGTAGATCTATCCCGGCAGTGGGACTTTAATCTGGGACATGGAGAGACATTGGGTTTGCTGAAAAACGGTGATACCTATTCAAGGGTAAAATAAGCAAACCTAACGTTAAAAGCACAGGCCAATTTTTCATAAAAGAGGGAATAGTGATTTTCACTATTCCCTCTTTTTATGAAAAATCAGCTCGCCAAACTAAAGTGAGGAGTATAGAAAAAACAAATTGGTTTTGTTGCAGGCACACAACTTAGTTGTGTGAGGATGCAATGAAAAGGATTATTGCGTTGTAGCAATGCAACAATTGGGCTGAAAAAAATACATTTAGTACAAGAAGAACCACATCTTAGGTAATAAATGGGCCTTTTTAATGTGGCATGAATATTGCATTTAAAATAATCAGATTTAAGGTCGTACCCATATTTCGAATTAGTATTGGAATATCTGATGCAGAGTCATTTTTATGGATCAGGAATAAGTGAAAAGGAGAGGTGTATTTAAATGGGTGCAGGCAGGGCTCTTAAATTAGCAGAAAGCAGTTGGAAAAAAACGTCCACCATAACAATTGATGAATTTGGTCATATACGGATACCGTTGGAAGCTAACCAAAAACTGAATTTAAAAGACAACGAAAGACTGCAGGTAAGTGTTAAATCAGATCATATAGAGATAAATCCTCCCAGCGACGAACTGGATGAGGATTTAATCGAGGCTCTTATCCATGAAGGCGTAATAATAGACATCAAATAAGTAATATCTAACGTAGTTCGAGTTTATTAATCAGGAATAAGTAAAAAGAAGAGGTGTATTTGCATGGGTGCTGGCAAGGCTCTTAAATTAGCAGAAAGTTGTTGGAAAGATACGTCTACCATAACAATTGACGAATCCGGCCATATACGGATCCCGTTGGAAGCCAACCAAAAGCTGAATTTAAAAGACAACGATTGGCTGCAAGTAAGTGTTAAATCAGATCATATAGAGATAAATCCTCCTAGTGACGAACTGGACGAGGGTTTAATTGAGACTCTTATCCATGAAGGCGTAATTATAGACATCAAATAAGTAAAACCAAGAAAAGAAAGTACCTTGATAAAAAAGATGAAAGCGGAGGAGAACCAAGGAAAATGGAAATGGAAAGAACACCAAAATCAGAGATCGATGCAAGAATTGCCAAGCTGCAGGAAAAATTGACCGAGCAGGAGTTAGATGGAACTCTTATTTTACTTAACAGTGATATGTTTTACTTTACCGGTACGGTACAGACCTCATTTTTGTATGTACCTGCGATGGGTGAACCGGTTCTGATGATAAAAAAGAGTTTGACGCGTGGAAAACATGAATCACCTTTAAAGAATATTGTTCCGATTCGTAGTTCCAAGGAGATTACGGGAATTCTGGCTGAATTTGGTTGTACCAATTTTAACAGAATCGGACTGGAACTGGATGTTTTACCGTTAAATCTTTATAAAATGTACCAGAAAATTATGCCCCAAGCCCAATTCAGCGATATATCACCGGCAATTAAAGATATTCGTGCCATTAAATCACCATATGAAATAGAACTTCTTCGTGGTGCATTACGGGTGATAGATAAAGCCCATTTGGCTGTACCGTCATTTTTACATGAAGGAATGCTGGAAATTGAGTTGGCGGCACTATTTGAAGCTGAAATGCGTAAACGAGGGTATAGCGGTTGGTGCAAGATGCGGGCCTTTAATCAGGATTTATTTTTAGGAAATACCCTTACCGGAACTGATGGAGCCTATCCCAGTTTCTTTGACGGACCAGTCGGCGGATCTGGTGTATCTATAAGCAATCCTCATGGCGCAGGATGGAAAAGAGTTAATCGCAATGAGGTCGTTTATATTGATTATACGTGCGTAATTAAGGGTTATACCGGCGACCAAACCAGGATATTTGCGATAGGAGAACTTTCACCTAAGATGGTTAAGGCCTATAATGATTCATTAATTATTGAAGCAGAAATGCTTAAGGCAATTAAACCGGGAACTCCGGCAGAGGTACCATATTTGCTGGCCGTGCAATTGGCGGAAGAAATGGGCTATAAAGATAATTTTATGGGTTATATGGACGATAAGGTCAAATTTATTGGCCATGGAATAGGTTTGGAATTAGATGAAAGCCCTATATTGGCTAAAGGACTGAAGACTCCAATCATGCCGGGAATGACTTTTGCTCTGGAACCAAAATTTGTATTTCCTGAAGGTGCCATCGGTATTGAAAACAGTTTTGTTATGACTGAGAATGGCCCTGAATATTTGAGCATTACCCCCGAGGTTATTACCTATGTAGATTAGTTTAAAACCTACACCTGAATATACATTATAACTATTCCAACCAGAGTTTTCAGTCTGCACGTTTATGTGCAAATACAACAATAAATGGAGGAAGACAGTAATGGGAGTACCAAAAATAATTACTCTACAAGAAGCTGCCAGTATGATCAGTGACGGCGATTGCCTGGCATTCAGCGGGTTCACTATCTGGCGGCGCCCGGTAGCCATGTGCTATGAAATGCTTCGCCAGGGCAAGAAAGATTTGCACCTTTTTGAAGTACAGGGAGGATTCCACAGTGAAGTGCTGATTGGAGGAGGAGCAGTAAAGCTGTGGGAAGGAGCCTGGTTGGCCCAGGAGATTCTCGGTAAAACTGGTGTCAACTTGTCCAGGAAACAATCAGAAGGAGCGGTAATTGTTGACGACTTAAGTCATGGTCATGCATCAGGACGGATTGCAGCCGGTGCCATCGGTGTACCGTTTTTCCCCACTGCATTAGCCATGGGCACTGATATCCTGAACCCTGCTTATGATGGCTTTGCCAATGCCGGTTTGCGTGACGGATCAAACCCCAAAATACCCAAAGAAAAATATAAGATGGTAAAAGACCCCTTCTATGATATGGGTGAATTATTATTAGTGCCTGCCGTTAACCCCGATTGGGGGTTAGTCTATGCGCCAATGGTTGGTACCGAGGGAACCGTACGCACCCTGGCTCAGTGTTACAATGATCAGGAGGTTATCAAAGCCTCTGACAAGGTTATTGTATTTTGTGAAGAAATTGTACCCGACGAATATCTGCGCCGTGAACCAACTCAAAATACTGCCAATGGCTATGAGATTGATTACATCGTGGTATGCCCCTGGGCAGCTCATCCCACCGGATCCCAGTTCTATTATGATACCGATGCTGATTTTCTGTTAAAGTTCAATAAAAGCACCAAGACCCAAGCTGGTTTTGATGAATTTGCTGAAAAGTATATATATGGTGTCAAAGATCATGAAGAATACCTGGAGAAACTCGGAGTTAAACGTCTGGAATCATTGAGAGCAAGTCAGGCTACCGGTTATTCCAACAGGGTGAAAAGGGGGACAAGATAAATGACTGCAAGCAATGAATATGCAAAAGTAGGAGAATTTAAGCCTATGGACCTGTTGGCGGTTGC
>JBDKUD010000106.1:0-1981 GCA_039679805.1 Syntrophomonas sp.
GATGAAGAATCATAACTCTTATACCGATTGCTGCCGGAATAGAATACCACCTTGCTCGTCTGTCCACTGGTTATTGCATCTTGTCGAGCCATTCGCAGCACCCCGGCCATTTTCTGTGCATCGGCTCTTAGTTTAAGGTTCTCAACTGTACCAGCTACGGACGGCACTGCCATGGAACCAAGTACCCCCAGCACCAGCATTACTATAAGGAGTTCAATTAATGTAAACCCTCTATTGTCCGAGTTGATGAAGAACCACTTCTTTCATATATTCGACCGGGGGCTTCATCCCGGTAAGTATCTCCAGAGTAAATGCACCCTGGTAAACAAACATGGAAAATCCTCCAATAGCCTTCAATCCTCGGGCCTCTCCCATCAGAAGAAAACGGGTTTTAAGGGGGTTATATATTAAATCGCATAATACCGTATTATTACCAACTGTATTCAGAGAAGAAACTGGAGCATCACCTGTTCTTGGATACATACCTACTGGAGAAGCATTTACAATGATATCAGCCAACTTGCCCAGGTCGGCAAAAGCCTCTTCACTCATCTCATTTGCTGATGTACTGCAGTTAGAACCGTTAATAAAACTGGCCATGGCGGAAGCCCTTTCCTTATTGGTATCGAGGAAGTCAATATGTGTAATTCCGGCCCTGGCCAATTCAGAAGCAGTAGACCGGGTGGCTCCGCCGGCACCAATAAATAAAGCCCGCCCTTTGAGAGGAACATCTTCTTCCCTGAGGCTGGCGATAAAACCTCGTCCATCCGTATTGTAACCCACCAAATGGCCGTTATCATTTTTTATAACATTAACCGCACCACAGGCATTGGCTTCCTCAGAAAGTTCATCCAGCAGAGGGATAACCTCTTCTTTAAATGGTATGGTAACATTAAGTCCCTTAATATTTAAAGTGCGTACTGCTGAAATCACGTCCGGCAAACTTTCCCGTGCCACTTCAAAAGGCAAATAAACATAATTCAAACCCATCTTTTCCAGGGTTAAATTATGCATCCAGGGAGAAAGGGTTTGTTTAAGGGGGTTGCCGATAATGCCTAAAATACTTGTATTTGTATCTATTATCATCATTAGGTCTCCCGTAATTAATTCAGGCGAATGCTTTATACATTCGCCTGTATCTCAAATTATTACATTATACCTTGGTATTTTCAACTCACTTGTAAAAACTAGCTATTATAACTTAAATTTCCTTCTTAACCTGTGTAGTACAAAAAATTCCATACAACGTGATATTTTTGTACCGATGAACTCCCGTTTAGCGATGGGAACCACCAGAATGGTAAATAACCCGGCCCGATTACCTCCCAGTATATCCGTAAAAATTTGGTCGCCGATTACAGCTACCTCCGAAGCAGTCAGTTCCATCAATGCTACCGCCTGGCGGAAAGCTCTCCGGCGAGGTTTTTGAGCTCTAAAAAGATAAGGAATACCCAACCTCTGAGCCACGGTAATTACCCTTTGTTCTCCATTATTAGATAAGATACAGGCTTTTAAGCCCCGGGATTTTATCTGTTCAAACCAAGCAACTATTTCATCCTTTAATTCATTGCTGTTCCATTCCGTCAAAGTGTTATCCAAATCAAGAATAAAGGCCTTAATATGTAATTGCTGCAGTCTGTCCAGCGGGATATCCAGTATGGAATTAACATAAATATCGGGCTCCAGAATATTGGACATATCTTTACCTCAAATAATTATTAAAATTACGAGATTTATTCTGTTGATTTCATCTCTTTTAGCATGCTTTCCCTTAACATGCCGGCTGATAACTCAGGAGCAGCCGGGTTAACATAATACCCGGTCCCTATTTCCAATCCGGCCGTTACAATCAACCGGGGACTTATCTCGATATACCAGTGATATGCTCCAGTTGGGTTATTAACATTTACCGGAGCCGAGACAATAACCATATTATATGATGGATCATGCAAACATGCCAGCATGGCACTGATAAATTGCT
>JBDKUD010000251.1:0-21403 GCA_039679805.1 Syntrophomonas sp.
AAAGGAATGATAATTGTGCGTATTGGCACCGGTTTTGATGTACATCGCCTGGAGGAGGGACGGCGGCTTATTCTGGGAGGGGTACATATTCCCTATTCTAAAGGGCTGGCAGGCCACTCTGATGCCGATGTCCTGGTTCATGCCATTTGTGATGCCCTGCTGGGAGCAGCTGCCCTGGGTGATATAGGTCAGCATTTTCCAGATTCGGCACAAGAATATAAAGATATTAATAGTCTCCTGCTGTTGCAGGAGGTAGGGAAAAAGCTTGAGGTCCAAGGTCTTTCTGTGGTAAACATAGACAGCACGGTGGTAGCCCAAGAACCTAAGCTGGCTCCCTATATAGCTGATATGCGGGAAAATATTACCCGGACCCTGGGAATCAATATTGATCAGGTGAGTGTAAAAGCCACCACTACTGAGCATCTGGGATTTGAAGGGCATAAGGAAGGCATTTCCGCGCAGGCCGTGGCATTGATTGGTGAAAAATAATATTAACTAATTCATCACAGAAGGACACAGATATTTTTTTATTATACAGTTTCTAGGCACGATTATAGAGAATTTAGTAAAATGCAACTTTTATAAGAAGCCTTTTTACAAAACCTTTACACTGTAATTATTTAATAAAAAATCAGTGTCATTCTTCCCTTATCTGTGTACGAGTGCAGCGAGTCAGTGTTGAATTTCAGAGTTCAGAATAATAATATCTTGCCCCCTGAGGAAACCTAAGTAAAAACCGGCAGGGGGCAAAAATATGCGCAAGAATATATTGGCTTGGATAATAGTGTTGATACTAGTAGCCGGTGGTGTTTATTACCGTGACCAGGCGGAGAGTGCGGGAGTCAATAACAGTTCTCGGGTGGTAATTAGCCTGGGCCAGGACCTTTCGCAAAGTCAGCAGCAGGAAGTAATATCTTATTTCTCTAAAAATGGAACAACCACGGATGCCCGCTACATTACGGTCAGCAATGCTGAAGAAAGACAATACTTAAAAGGGGTAGTAGATGAAAGTGTTATTGGTACTCGAGCCATATCTTCAGCTTATGTTGAGATTATGGAGTCCGGTCAGGGGATTAATGTAAAAACTCATAACATAACCTGGGTAACCCCCTTTATGTATGCCAATGCTCTGACTACCGCGGGAATCAAGGATGCCCTTGTCGTTGTGGCCGCACCGTTTGAAGTTTCTGGAACTGCCGGGTTAACAGGTATAATCAAAGCCTTTGAAACCGCCAGCGGCAAGAAAATAAGTGAAAATGCCAAACAGACCGCCAACCAGGAAGTAGCTGAGACTTCCAAGTTGGGGCAAAAGATTGGCAAAGATAAAGCGGAAACTTTTATTTATGAGGTTAAGCGGCAGGTAATTGAGAAAAAAACATCTGACCCACAGGAAATACGCCGGATTATAGTCGATGTAAGCGGCAAGCTGAATATTAAGTTGACAACCGATGAAATAGATCGGATTACTGCTCTTATGCAAAAGATTAACCAGCTTAACATTAATCTGGGTAGAGTCAATGAGCAGTTGAAGACCTGGCGTCAGGATATTGAAAAAGTGAAGGGTAATACCAGGGAAGCAGTTGGAATTGTGCAGCAAATACTGAATTTTCTAAGGAGTCTGATAGATAGAATCGCTGCAGTAGTATCATAGCCTTCCGGTCAGTTGGTTTTAATGGTATAATTACCGTTGGCATAAGGGAGGGAAATAAATGGATAAAGTAAAAGTAAGATTTGCCCCCAGTCCGACCGGACCTTTGCATATAGGGGGAGCGCGTTCAGCCTTGTTTAATTACCTGTATGCATTAAACCAGGGCGGGGAATTGGTGTTAAGAATAGAAGATACTGACCTGGAACGCTCAAAACGTGAGTATGAAGAAGAAATAATAGATTCGTTAAAATGGTTGGGAATCACTTGGAATGAAGGTATCGGAGCGGGCGGGGAAAATGGCCCTTACCGGCAGACCGAGCGCCTGGATATCTATAGTAAATATGTTCAGCAATTGCTGGATTCCGGACAAGCCTATTATTGCTATTGTACTGAAGAAGAGCTGGAAGACGAACGTCAGGCACTCATGGCCAAAGGTGAGATGCCTCGTTATATGGGAAAATGCCGTAACTTAAGTGATGCTGAAAGAGAAGAACGCCAAAAACAGGGGATTAGACCCACAGTAAGGTTTAAAGTCCCGGAAAATAAGGAATATGTGGTGGACGATATGGTCCGTGGGCAGGTTAGTTTTGGCAGCGATAATATTGGTGATTTTATTATTGTTAAGTCAGACGGGATACCTACCTATAATTTTGCAGTGGTTATTGATGATACTTTAATGGGAATAACCCATGTGGTAAGGGCAGAGGAGCATTTATCCAATACCCCGCGGCAATTAATGCTTTACGATGCCCTGGGCTTCAGTCATCCCCGGTTTGCTCATATATCCCTTATTTTGGGGAGTGACCGTCAGAAAATGAGCAAACGGCATGGAGCCACATCGCTTATTCAGTATCGGGAGAAAGGTTATTTGCCGGAAGCTATGTTTAATTTCCTGGCTTTTATGGGGTGGTCACCCGAGGGAGAAGAACAAATTCTGTCGCCCGAACAAATTATAGCCTCATTCAGTATGAACAGAGTTGCAAAAAGTCCGGCTGTATTCGATTTGGACAAGTTAAATTGGCTTAACCAGCAGTATATAAAACAAAAGGATATCGACGAGCTAAGAGTATTACTGAAGCCTTTCCTGGACAAATCCATATATCGGGCCGAGCTTGATAAACTGGATGATGCCAGATTCAATATATTGATGCAGGCAGTGCATGACCGTCTGGTATGCCTGGGCGATATTGACCAGGTCCTGGCAATATTTTTTCAGGAAGTAGAGTATGAGGAAGAGGCAGTAGAAGCCCTAAAGGGTGAAGAGGTTGTGAAGGTACTGGATCTTTTTTGTGCTGAATTGCCCGAACCGGAAGAAATTGATCAAATAAAGCAATACCTCAAAGAGGTAGTGAAAAAAAGCGGGCTAAAGGGAAAAAATGTTTATATGCCGCTGCGCGCTGCTTTAACCGGGCAGCTGCATGGAATGGATATGCCTTACCTCATATTAATATGGGGCCGTGATGAATGTATTCGCCGTATTAACCGGGCAAAAACCATAGTTTCTGACTAAGGTTGACATCTAAATCATTTGCCGCATATAATTTGTGTATATGGTGCTAGAAAAAAATTAAATAATGAAATGCCAGGAACGGGAAAAGTAAGCGACGATCGCTGCCAGAGAGAAAAGGTCACCGGCTGAGAGCCTTTTCATAGTATGAAGCCGCTGAAGTGCGCCCGGGAGCAGATATGCTGAAATGAAGTAGGTATGTCCGGTTATGCCGTTATATAAACAAGAGGAGTGCTTTATAGTGCTCAAACAGAGTGGAACCGCGGAAGTTAAGGCCTTTCGTCTCTATTAGGGATGAAAGGCCTTTTTTGTTGTATTTTGAAAGGAGGATAAAATGTTTAATACCCTGAAAAGAGAAATAGAAGTAGTGTTTGAAAGAGATCCGGCCGCCCGCAGCGTACTGGAGATAATCTTTTGTTATCCGGGCTTTCATGCTATTATCAACCACCGGTTGGCCCATTTGCTTTACCGTAAAAAGCTGTATTTCCTGGCCAGACTGGTTTCTCATATCAGCCGCTTTTTAACCGGAATAGAGATTCACCCCGGAGCAGTTATTGGGGAAGGCTTATTTATCGATCATGGCAGCGGTATTGTTATAGGAGAGACTGCTGAAATAGGCGACAATGTTACGCTTTATCAAGGTGTGACACTGGGAGGTACCGGAAAGGAAAAAGGTAAACGTCATCCAACTATTGGGAACAATGTTACTATTAGTACCGGAGCCAAGGTTCTGGGTTCATTTATGGTTGGGGATAATGTCAAGGTAGGTGCCGGTTCGGTAGTCTTGAATACTGTTCCGGCAGATTGTACAATAGTTGGAGTGCCCGGGCGTATTGTAGCCAGGAATGGCAGCAAGCTAAAAAGCAGTGAAATTGATTTGGATCATAATAAGCTGCCTGATCCGGTGGCAGATGCTCTGAATGCTTTGCAGGCCAGAATTGAAGAACTGGAAAAAAAGTTAGATTATTATGAGAAGGGTGCGGTGAGTTAATGCGTATCTATAATACCTTAAGCAGGAAAAAGGAAGAATTCAAACCACTTAATGCACCCCGGGTAACTATGTACGTATGTGGTCCTACTACCTACAACTTTATTCATATGGGTAATGCCAGACCCATGGTGGTATTTGACATGGTTCGCCGTTACCTGGAATACAAAGACTATCAGGTTACCTATGTGCAAAACTTTACCGATGTGGATGATAAAATTATTAACCGGGCCAACCAGGAAGGTGAAGAACCTTTACGCCTGGCGGAGCGTTATATTGATGAATTTTATCAGGATGCTGATTCTCTGGGAATAAAGAGGGCAGATTTCAACCCCCGGGCCAGCCAGCATATTAATGAAATGCTGAAGGTGATATCCGGGCTGATTGATAAAGGTTTTGCCTATGTGATAGACGGGGACGTTTATTTCCGGGTCCGGGCTTTTAAGGAATATGGTAAGCTATCAGGCCGAGATTTGGATGATATGCTGTCAGGAGCTCGAGTTGATGTAGATGAACGTAAAGAAGACCCGGTGGATTTTGCCCTTTGGAAAAAAGCCAAAGCAGGAGAACCATTTTGGGAGAGTCCGTGGGGTAAGGGGCGTCCGGGATGGCATATTGAATGTTCGGTAATGTCTGCCAAATATCTGGGGGATACTATTGATATACACGGTGGGGGCAGTGACTTGATTTTTCCCCATCATGAAAATGAAATCGCTCAGGCGGAGGCTAATACTGGTAAGCCTTTCGTTAGGTATTGGATGCATAATGGATTTATAACGGTCAACAATGAGAAAATGTCCAAATCCCTGGGCAATTTCTTTATATTGCGTGATATTCTGAACAAGTACCCCAGTGATGTGGTGAGATTTTATCTAATTGCTACTCATTACCGCAGCCCCCTGGATTTTGATGACGGTAAACTGGAGGAGGCCCACAAAGCCTTGGGGAGGTTGAAAACAACGCTGGTCTTAGCCGGTGAATTTGTTGATTCGAGTATGGGACGGACAAACGTTCTGGAGGGACAGGCTGAGGCTTTGGTGAAAACTATCTGCGAACTGGAAGATAAATTTACGGAAGCAATGGATGATGATTTTAACACTGCCAAAGCTATGGGATTCTTATTTGAAATGTCTCGGGCCATTAATAGTTTTGTTTCCGGAGCAGAAAAAGGTAATGCCATGAACCAAACGGCGGTACAAAAAGGGCTGGAAATATTTAAGAAACTGGGTGACATCCTAGGCATTTTTATGGATAAACAGCAGGAAAATGGACAGGCTGTGGACCAGGTTATAAAAATTCTGGCAGAACTCAGACAAATGGCTCGTAGGGATAAAGATTTTGCTCTAGCTGACAGGATACGTGACTTTCTTAAAGTTATGAATATAGCAGTTGAGGATACCTCTGCCGGAAGCAGGATTCGTTATGAAGAGATTCCTAATATAGATACTCTTATAAAATGCCTGATTGATATTCGGGAAGAGTTCAAGAAACAAAAACAGTATGATAAAGCTGATTTTATCAGAAACAGTCTCAAAGATAATAATTTTGTTCTGGAAGATACCAGAGAAGGAGTCAGATGGAAGGTTTGTTAATGCATGAAGAAGTAGATGCCAAGTCCTTAAGAGAATACCCGGCGGTGGTCTTAGCTTATATCGGAGATGCGGTTTTTGAGCTCCTGGTGAGAAACCACATTGTAGCTTCCGGAAAACGCAAAGTGAAAGATATTCATCTGGATACCGTGGGGCTGGTTAAGGCTGAAAGCCAAGCCCGGGTAATCAGGCAGATGTTTGATGAACTAAGTGAGGAAGAGCAAGATATCGTAAAACGGGGCCGAAACGCTAAAAGCACTCCGCCCAAAAACGCTGACATCGGAGATTATCATATGAGTACCGGATTCGAAGCCCTATTAGGTTATCTCTACCTGAAGGGTGATGAAGACCGCCTTCTATATTTGGTCAACAAAGCTTTGATGGAATAGCTAAATACAACGCGCAACCTTTATTGTGAATTTCATTAACGAGTAAGGTTGCGCATTGTATTGGGGGAGATTCTTTTGGTCTCTCCGTCCCCATACTCTGTTTAGCTTCTGAGGATTTTCTTAAATAAGCTGCAGATTTCCTTAGACGGGGCTGCATTATACTCCTTAGACATAAAACCAGCGAGTTCCTGGTATAGGGACAGGGCGTGCTGCTTTTGTCCCGTAAGCCACAGCATTTCCATTGCCGCCTTACATACCAGCTCATCGCCCGGTTCCAGGGCCAGGTAGTGGTGACATGCCTGTATGGCAGGGGAAAACTTGTCCTGTTGGCGGTAAAATTGTATAAGCCTTAAGAGAACCTGCAGATACAGCTGCCGCATTTGTTCGCGCAATCCGGCGGTCCAGTCGTCATAGATATTATCCGGCAGAAATTCTCCGCGGTATAATTGAACCGCCTGCTTCAGAGAATCGACCAGTACAGGATTTTCGAAAGCAGTATCTTGAAACGAGCTGTCGACAATTGAAGAAAACAATTCGTAATCGGTATATATTTCTATTTCCGGGTTAATGTATATCATCCCGCGCCGGAGGATTATACTTTCCCTGTTATTAATGCCTAATGCTTTACGAACGTGGGTCAGAGCCATTCTCAGGCTGGCATCCCCTCGATGGGGGTCTGTCCCGGGCCATAACTCCTCAATTATTTTTTCTTTGGGATGCTTGCCATTTTTAATAAGTAAATATTTATACAGATTTCCCGCTTTTTTCGTTTTCCATTGGCTTGGTTTAATTTCGACACCGTTGACAAAAACATAGAATCCTCCCAGAAAGTTTACATGAATAACCGGCACGCCGGTTTCCTGCACTATATTTTCTATAATTGAAGTAATAGAAATGCGAACTTTCTGATCCGGGTATAATAGCAGGTAGCCGGCTTCTTGACAGGTGCGCTGCGGAAACCAACGATTAAGGATGCGGGCTGCCCAGGCGGGGTGGATATTTTTTAGCAGCGCGCGCCGGCACATGGCGTACATGGTCTCATCATGCCAATTCCAAAAGTATTCCCATTTTTCAGTTTCAGCAGCGCTCAGGGCCTCGTGCAGGTAATTGTCGGCCTCACCTTCATTGCCCTGAATGAGATGCAGGCGGGCTAAAAACAACTGGGCGTTGGCCAGGACCTGCCTTGCACCATTACGTGTGCATTTTAGGCTTACCTCCTCAAATCGCTGCCGAGCCAGTTCCATTTGCCCGGCTTCCATGGCAATAATTCCACCTACTGATAGGGCATAATCATCGAGTCCCACTCCGCCGGGGCAAGAACTCAGCCTGTCTAATATGCATTGCGTATCGGCGAGTAAATCCCCGGCGTTTTCCCCTGCCTTTACGCGTAATAGAAGTAAATCAAGGTCGGTAAGGTGGGCGTAAGAAATATTGTTAGCTCTGATAAAATCGTCGTGGGAAAGGCCAAATTCCTTGCGTGCCTCATTATAATGACCTTCTCTCAGGTATAAGTGGGCCAGGCTGCGATGAGCAAACCCTAACTGGTGAGGCACATTATATTTTTGCCCCAGGTGTAACAGCTCGTGGCATATTTCTGCTAATTTTTTATGGTCTCCGGCAAGCATGCAGAAGAATACATAAATTATATAAATCTCGCCGAGTACAAACTCATTTTCTTGTACATAAGGGTCAGCGAGCAGTTTTTCAATTAAAGCCTTGGCGGAAGTTAAATTTCCCAGTCGGTATTGGATAATAAAAGAGAATACTAAATAAGACATTCGAAAATCCGAGTCAAGGTTGGCTTTACCAGCCAGCCAGATTAAGTGTTCACCCTGCTTTAAACTATCCTCCCATGCTGCCCGGCCTAACTCTGCCACCAATGCTATTCCGTCTGACCAGGAATTATTCGCCAGCAAGGCCGCTTTCGGAATACGAATCGCTGTTTCCCTTATTTTCTTAACATTATTGGCAAAGGCATAAACCATAAACATAGCCAACAACGAACAGACCTGGCACTTAATATCCCCTCTTCCCGAGGCCAAATCAGCCGCACAGGATAAAGTGGCCAGCGCTTTCTCCTGGCAAGTATGCAGGATACTCTTTCCCTGGAAATACAAAAGCCAGTGGTTATTATTGACAATATCCTCAGGGAAACGGCTGATCCAGGAGTTCAGGGCATCCAGCCGACCGGTATGTAAATAGTATTCATCACCGTAATCTTTGATTAAATCTGCCGCCATAGACCAATCGGCGCAGGCAGCTAATTGTTCGAGTGCTCGGTCGATATCCCCATTATCTTTAAGAAAAGCGGCCGCACGTTGCCTGACCGCAACAATATGCTCGGGCGGCCGCAACAGAGTAACTTTATTTTTCAGGAATTCACCCATGAGATGGTGAAGCCGCCAGGTAACCGTTTCTCCTTCTATCCTGCTTAATATACCCTGGGAATGGAGCTGATTGATCTTGTTATCGCTCCCGGTACAATCCATGGCGGCATTGCACAATTTAGGCTCCAGATAAGGCAGCAGAGAGGAGTCCAGCAAAAATTCATGCAACTCTCCGGCAAGAGAACCAAGCAGTTCATTATTAAGGTAGCTATAGAGGTCGGTATTCTTTTGTTTTAACGCAGTTAAAGTTTTTTGGGGGTCACTGCCCCATGTTTTTAAAAGAATTCCCAGCAGGCGAAGAACAGCGGCCCATCCTTCGGTATGGTTATAAATAAATTCAATATCCCGGTTTGCTAGGTTCGACCCTAAAAGAGTCAGCAGGTCACTTGTTTCTTTAATGGAAAAGCGCAGCTGCTCACTGTTAATCTCCAGCAACTCGCCGCTGAGCTGCTCCCGGTACAGGTTCAGAGATGGGCTGTATCTGCTGATTAATACCAGGTGGGATGTGGAAGGCAGCCAATGGATGAGATATTCCAGTATGCGGCATACTACCGGATTTATATCAATCAGGTAAAAGTCATCCAGCACCAGGACTATATCTTTATCATCCGGAATTTCCTCAATTATGGAGGAAACAGCTATCTGCCAATCCCGACCGACGTCTTCAAGGCTGTTCATGGTTCGCAGGGATTGGCTTCCGAACTTTGGCATAGCTATTTTTATGGCATGAATTAAATGATAAAGCAGGAAAGAGGGCTCGCTGTCATGGGTGTCAAGGCTGAGCCATGCGGTAGAAGGCCACTGGGGATCGTCCAGCAGGGAAGAAACCCACACGCTTTTACCATAACCTGCCGGAGCTGTTACGGTAGTAACCCGGTGTAACAGTATTGAAAAACCGAGTTTGCAAAGGCGGCTGCGTTTTATGGAATTTTTAATATGTGGTGGAACCAGTTGGGTATGAAAAAGCGGAACAGCAACCATGGTAGACCACCTTTAGGTTATGTTTTATTCAATAATTCGGCTTTTTCCCTTAATTCTCCTGCCGAGGTAAATAGAAATTTTGCAAAAAATTTGCATCCCGTAATTAAAATTTAGGTATTAAAGGAAGGACAATGCAGGTGAACATATTTAATGCAGTGTTAGGGGGTGAATTTGGAAGTGGCAGCCATGATGCTGCCCAACATAATCCAAGATCGAAGAGTTTCGTGTAGTATACAAGGCCATTCAATAATATAAAGGAGGGTATAACGTTGAAAAAAAAGTTATTAGTCAGTTTGTTTCTGCTTGCGTTATTTATGCTATGTAATGTTGCTGCTGCCAGTGCAGAAACCATTCAATGGGGTCCAGTACAGCACGGGGTTTTTGCTCCATACTATGACTCCAACTCAAATTCCGACGAGGGCTTTGACCTGTCAACCGGGCAGATGACCACGGACCCTGCCAATAGGGACTTTATCCTGTACCAGGGAATCTGGCTGGTTCAAGTAAAAGGAATAGAGTTTTTTGGAGAGGACTTGTTGACTGCGGCATCCGATGAACCAGAAAGTCTGACCAGTACAGATGATTGGCTTTTAACAGACATGACTTATTTTATTCGGTGTCAGGACGATACCTACGCCAAGTTAAAAGTAACCAAGGAACGACCGGAAGGGGTAGAGTTTGACTATGTGCTGCAGAAAGGTGCCCAGACACCAATCACAACAACTCCAGGCACAACAACACCTGGAGCTGCCGCACCTGGCGCAACTACAGCCGGCACAACAACACCTGGAGTTTCCAGTCCGGTAACGATTATAAATAACACTACCAACATCAACCAAAATACCAATACTACAACGAACAACGCCAATACCAACACTAACATCACCGGCAGCACAATAACCAATAGTAATATAGCCAGCAACAACCAGACCAATCAGACTACATCAAACAATAATGCCATTACCGTAACCCAGTATGTAACTGTTACAGTTAATGGTCAGCCACTCCAATCCGATGTAAAGCCCTTCGTTAATGCGGACGGGCGGACCATGCTTCCGATCAGGGCTATTAGCGAGGCCCTGGGGGCGCAGGTACAATGGGATAATGCAACTCAAACTGCGACTCTCACCCAGGGTGAAAAGGTCGTGAAAGTTCCCATTGGTCAGAAGATTATTGACGTAAACGGTACACAAGTTCCCATGGACACCGCCGCCGTTGTAAAGGACGGACGTACCCTGCTTCCAGTAAGAGCGGTTGGGGAAGCTCTCGGCGCCAAAATCG
Source organism: Syntrophomonas sp. (assembly GCA_039679805.1). Classification (GTDB taxonomy): domain Bacteria; phylum Bacillota; class Syntrophomonadia; order Syntrophomonadales; family Syntrophomonadaceae; genus JBDKUD01. The sequence continues at coordinate 10,771 of JBDKUD010000251.1, forward strand.
GATGGGATCAGCAAACCGGTACAGTAAGTGTAGATAAGTAAGTATCGTCAAAGACTTGTAATTGACGGGACAGGGTAAAAGATCAAATTCTAATACTAATATGAAGGGGGTTCGTGATATGCGAATCCCCTTTTTTAAAATTGAGAATATGGGTTTCAATTATTAAGGGTGATAAAAGTTGTAATTACGTTAAGGATTCTTTTTGTTATAATAAAACAAAATATACCATAACAAAAAGATTGCTTGCGATTATAGAAAGTTTATTCATTGAAACTTGTTTAATATCCTTTGCACAAATCATATTATTCTGCGCGCGTCTATTAATACTACAAGGAGAATTTCATGATTATTCAAAAACCTCAGGTACTGATTCCCGAAATAGCACTGGAAGAATCAGTTATTAAAAGGCTGGAAAGATATGCTCGGACCTGTTACAAGTCGGAAGACAAAATGGAAAATACCTTAAATCCTAATTTTTTGAAAAACCTACTAACCCGAGGGCATGAGTCTATTATTGAACATGAGAAAGCAACCGTCTTATTTATTATTGACCGGGGTATTTCCCATGAAATAGTAAGACATAGAATTGCTGCTTATTCCCAGGAATCAACCCGTTACTGTCGCTACAGTCAGGACAAATTCGGCAATGAAATAACGGTTATTGAACCATATTTCTATGTTGATAACAAAGAAACCTATGGGTATTGGCAGGAAGCTTGTTTATGTGCGGAAAAGAATTATATGGCTCTGCTAAAAAGCGGCTCTTCCGCTCAGGAAGCCCGTTCGATATTACCTAATTCGCTAAAAACGGAAATCGTAGTTACCTATAATTTAAGAGAATGGCGGCATTTTTTCCGTCTCCGTTGTGATACGGCCGCTCATCCGCAGATGAGACAGGTGGCTATACCGTTATTATTGTTATTCCAGGAGAAAATGCCGGTGTTGTTTAAAGATATTGCTTACGATACCAGCTTCCCTCGGGAGCACTATGCAGAAATCATAATTACGGATGATGTGTTTAATGTAAAGTAATCACTTTTGATTGATTCTATATAAGATTAACTGAATACGGGAGTTTCAGCGGGGAAATATTAATTAAAGGCTGGTGAATTTACCAGCCAATATTTTTGCAAGGGGATAAAAAATGAAGGAAAAGCTGGCAGGCGTAAATAGTATTATGGAAGCCTTAAAAGGGCGGCGCAAAGTACAAAAAATACTTATTCAAGAAGGACGTACCGGCAAAAGGGTTGACGAATTGGTCAGATTGGCCAATAAAAAAGGTGTTTATATTCAGTATGTGGAAAAACAACGGCTTGATCAAATGTATACTGCTGCCAACCATCAAGGGATCATTGCCCAGGTAGAAAATTATGAATATTCGAGTATAGAGGAAATCCTGGAATATGCAGCTCTAAGGCAGGAACCACCTTTGCTCTTAATTCTTGATGGTATAGAAGACCCGCAAAATCTGGGGTCGGTTATTCGTACGGCTGAATGTGCCGGGGTACATGGAATTATTATTCCCCGTCATAATTCCGTGGAGATAACTGCCTCTGTGGCCAGAGCATCTGCCGGGGCAGTAGAACATATGCACATGGTTCAGGAGACTAATCTGGTAAATGTTATTAAAAAACTGAAAGAACAAGGGTTATGGATAATCGGAGCAGATATCTCCGGTGAATCTGATTATTTTTCGGTATCGCTTCCCAGCCCTACAGCCATTGTTATTGGTGGGGAAGGGCAGGGAATCAGAAGGCTGGTAAAAGAGAATTGTGATTTACTGGTCAGGATACCTATGACAGGCATGATTAATTCCTTAAATGCTTCAGTTGCAGCAGCCTTGGTGGTATATGAGGTGATTCGGCAAAGAAAGAAATGATTCCCAAGTGAGGCAAATTCCAAATACTACTGGGACTGGCAGCATTTCAAGGTAGCTTGACGAGTTATACCCTAATAGCTATAATTAACTATGTTAATAGGACAAGTATCCTGGCCTTATTATTAGAAAATTAACACTTTGGAGGCGATTGAATGACCAGTTCTGTCGCTGTCAAACAGGTTTATATAACCTATTGTGATATGCCGGATGAGGAAATAGTTGAATTAGCCCAGCAGGGGGAACAATTTCCAGTAGAATTTTTAGTTGATAAATACAAAAACTTTGTCAGGGCTAAAGCCAGGTCTTATTTCTTGATTGGGGCCGATAAGGAAGACATTATTCAAGAAGGTATGATAGGACTATTTAAAGCCATCAGGGATTATAGGGCAGACAAGCTTACCTCATTTAGAGCTTTTGCAGAGTTGTGTATTACCCGGCAAATCATAACTGCCATAAAAACCGCTACGCGGCAGAAACACATTCCCCTCAATTCGTATGTATCTTTAAACAAACCTATTTATGATGAAGAATCGGACCGCACTCTGATGGATATACTGTCTACTACTAAAATAACTAATCCAGAAGAGATCATAATTAGCCGGGAAGAGTTTGTTTTTATTGAGCAGAAGATGGGCGAAATTTTGAGTTCTCTGGAGTGGAAAGTTTTAATGGCCTATCTTGAAGGAAAGTCATACCAGGAAATAGCGGTTGACTTGAAAAGACATGTGAAGTCAATCGATAACGCCCTGCAGCGAGTGAAAAGAAAACTCGAAAAGTACCTCGAAGACCGGGAACAACCGTAACCACAAATAACAGATATTCACTATTGACTTTGCCTGGCACAGGAGTTACAATATTACTTGCTGAGCCGAGCTAGCTCAATCGGTAGAGCAGCTGATTTGTAATCAGCAGGTTGCGGGTTCAAGTCCTGTGCTCGGCTCCAGATTTATTACGGAGGGATACCCAAGCGGCCAAAGGGGGCAGACTGTAAATCTGTTGGCACCGCCTTCGAAGGTTCGAATCCTTCTCCCTCCACCATTAGTTATCGCGGGATGGAGCAGTTGGTAGCTCGTCGGGCTCATAACCCGAAGGTTGCCGGTTCAAGTCCGGCTCCCGCAACCATAAAAATTATAATTCCCGAAAGGGAATTATTTAAATTCTCCAAAGAGAATTTTTATAAACCAGTGGTACCCCCAAGGGTGCTGAATATTGCCCTTATAGCTCAGTCGGCAGAGCGCATCCTTGGTAAGGATGAGGTCACCGGTTCAAGTCCGGTTAAGGGCTCCATCTTGGCGGCGTAGCTCAGCTGGCTAGAGCATACGGTTCATACCCGTAGTGTCAGGGGTTCAAATCCCTTCGCCGCTACCATATAAAAAAGGTAAGGAGTGGGATATTATCTCACTCCTTTTATTTTATTTCAAAAATGGGTAAAATAGAGAATGGTGGTTAATTCAAACTGACTTTATAACCAAATTGTAAAAGGGAAAGGTGAAAGAAAAGATGGCAAAGGCGAAATACGAGAGGAACAAACCTCATCTTAACATTGGCACAATAGGACACGTAGACCATGGTAAGACGACATTAACAGCAGCAATAACCCTGTGTTTGTCGAAAGTAGGCGGAGCAGTAGCAACCTCTTATGATTCGATAGATAAAGCCCCCGAAGAAAGAGAAAGAGGAATAACCATCAATACTGCCCACGTAGAATATCAGACCGAGAATCGGCATTATGCACATGTAGACTGCCCGGGACATGCAGACTACATAAAGAACATGATAACCGGCGCAGCCCAGATGGATGGTTCCATACTGGTAGTATCGGCAGCAGATGGACCGATGCCGCAGACCAGAGAGCATATACTGTTATCCAGACAGGTAGGAGTACATTACATCGTAGTCTTCATGAACAAAGTAGACCAAGTAGATGACCCCGAACTGCTGGAACTGGTAGAGATGGAAATCAGAGAACTATTAACCGAATACGAATTTCCCGGAGACGACATTCCAGTAATAATGGGATCCGCGTTAAAAACCATGGAGTGCGGATGCGGTAACAAAGACTGCGAATGGTGCGGCAAGATATGGGAACTGATGGATGCAGTAGACAGCTACATTCCAGAACCGGAAAGAGCAACCGACAAACCGTTCCTGATGCCAATAGAAGACGTATTCACCATAACCGGCAGAGGAACCGTAACCACTGGCAGAGTAGAAAGAGGCATGGTAAAAGTCGGAGAAGAAGTAGAAATCGTCGGGATGCGGGAAGCAACCAGAAAGACCGTATGCACCGGAGTAGAAATGTTCCGTAAACTATTAGACTTTGCTCAGGCGGGAGACAACATTGGAACCCTGTTAAGAGGCGTAGACCGCAAAGAAGTAGAGCGGGGCATGGTACTGGCGAAGCCGGGCAGCATCAAACCATTAACCAAATTCAAAGGTCAAGTTTATGTACTAAGCAAAGAAGAAGGTGGCAGACATACTCCATTCTTCGGAGGATATCGTCCGCAATTCTACTTCAGAACCACAGATGTAACCGGAATACTGCAACTCCCCGAGGGAGTCGAGATGGTAATGCCGGGCGATAACATTGATATGGATGTCGAACTGATTACCCCGATAGCAATTGAAGAAGGATTAAGATTTGCTATCCGGGAAGGCGGCAGAACTGTTGGATCCGGTGTTGTAATCGCGATTGAATAGAACAAAAATAAACGCTGACTAGCTTGGTTAACCTGCCTAGTTTTTAGGTTCATACCAGCACAGTCTATTGACATAATCGTCAGCGTTGTGATAGAGTAATCTAGGATTTTTTTGCACAGGATGGAGGTGCCGTGGTGAGAGTAGGTATTACCTTGGCGTGTACGGAATGCAAACAACGCAACTATACAACAACCAAAGATAAGAAGAAAAATGCCGATAAAATGGAACTTAAGAAGTACTGCAAGTTCTGCAATTCCCATACTGTCCACAAGGAGATTAAGTAACTGCAGGGGTGTGAATAATAGTGGCTAAGAATGTTGTACCTGCCAAAAGTGGAGTGACTTTAAAAACCAGGTGGGAAAACATAAAACAGTATTTTATTAATGTGTACAGGGAACTTAAAAAAGTTCACTGGCCAGGTAGAAATCAGTTAATTGGTTATACCGGAGTGGTATTAATTTCAGTTGCGCTGGTTGCTTTCATAATTTGGCTGTTTGACACCGGGCTTTCATTTGGTTTGGAAAAGTTGTTTAATGCCTTTGCTTAAAGTGAAGGAGGTGGTTCCAATTACAACCAACGAACAATTGGAACGTAATGAGGAAATAGAGAGTAGTACCGTTACAGCGAAAACCGACGGGGAAATTAGTGAAAACCCGGGTGAATGGTACGTTGTACATACTTACTCGGGCTATGAAAACAAAATAAAGGTAGACCTTACCAAACGAGTTGAGTCTATGAACCTGCAGGATAAAATATTTGATATTATTATCCCTGAAGAGCAGGAAATAGAGTTCAAGGGCGGTAAGAAAAAGGTCGTCAACAAAAAGGTCTTCCCTGGTTATATTATGGTTAATATGATAATGGGCGAAGATACTTGGGTTGCTGTTCGGCATACACCAGGGGTTACCGGCTTTGTCGGCAGTGGAGGTAAGCCTATACCTTTAATGAATGAAGAAGTTACTAAAATCTTCAGACAAATGGGCCTTATTGAAAACAAGCCGAAAATTATTGATATCGCTATAGGCGAAAATATACGGGTTAAAAGTGGTCCGTTTGAGAATTTTGAGGGTATTGTTAAAGAACTGTTGCCTGATCGCGGTAAGGTGCGAGTGAACATTTCCATGTTTGGCAGGGAAACTCCTGTAGAACTGGATTATGAGCAAATAGATAAACTATAAGGAGGTGTGAATGTGGCCAAGAAAATTCTGGGAAAAGTATCATTGCAAATTGCGGCAGGTAAAGCAACACCAGCTCCCCCGGTTGGTCCGGCTTTGGGTCAATATGGTGTTAACATAATGGGATTCTGTAAAGAATACAATGCTAAAACTGCCAACCAGGCCGGATATATTGTGCCGGTAGAAATAACTGTTTTTGACGACAGGTCATTTACTTTTATAATCAAATCTCCTCCGGCATCAGATCTTCTCAAGAAGGCTGCCAATGTAGATAAAGGCTCCGGGGAACCTAATAAGAAAAAGGTAGGCAAAGTAACCCGGGATAAAATTAAAGAAATTGCCGAGACCAAAAAGGAAGATTTGAATGCAGCTGATTTAGAGGCTGCCATGAGAATGGTAGAAGGCACTGCCCGTAGTATGGGCCTGGAAGTTGTTGACTAGAATTTCTCAAGTGCGTAAGTTCGCAAGTGGGAGGATTTAATCCGTAATAACCACAAGGAGGTTTTTATTTTGAAAAGAGGCAAGTCATACCAGGAAGCAGAAAAAAAGCTTGATAGGAACAAACTATATGATCCACTGGAAGCTTTGGCCTTGGCTAAAGAACTGGCCAGTGCAAAATTTGATGAGACTATAGAAATTCATATTAAGTTGGGAGTAGACCCCCGACATGCTGATCAGCAGGTGAGGGGTACTGTCAGCCTGCCTAATGGAACCGGAAAAACCCGCCGAGTTCTGGTTTTTGCTAAAGGTGACAAAGTCAAGGAAGCCGAAGCTGCCGGAGCTGATTTTGCAGGTGGAGAAGAGCTGGCTGAGAAGATACAGGGTGGCTGGTTTGATTTTGATATAGCTGTAGCTACTCCGGATATGATGTCAGTAGTTGGTAAACTGGGTAAGATTTTAGGACCCAGAGGGTTAATGCCAAATCCCAAATCTGGTACAGTTACCTTTGATATAGAACGTACCATAAAAGAACTAAAAGCCGGTAGAATAGAATACCGGGTTGATAAAAGCGCTATCATACATGCACCTATAGGCAGAGCTTCTTTTGAAGCTGACAAACTGCTGGAGAATCTGAATGTTTTTGCGGCAGCCTTAATTAAGGCCAAACCGGCAGCAGCTAAAGGACAATATATGCGTTCAGTTAGTGTTTGCTCAACCATGGGACCAGGAATAAAAATTAGTCCTCTTGTATTAGTGGCAGCCAATAAGTAAAATAGTATTGGCTAATAATAATTGAAAATTTCAACTGTAGACAGCCGGTGGCGTAAGCCTTAATAACCAGAATGGTTACCTGCCGAGGTTATTAATAAACAGAAACCGCCAACCCAGGTAGTTTATTAACCCTCTGCAGGATGTCTGCAGAGGGTTTTTTGATTGAAATTTTTCGACAAGACGTAAAGGGGGTGAAAAATGAATGCCCAAAATTGAGGAAAAGCAAAAAGTTGTAGCGGAAATAGAGCAAAAAATTAAAGATGCTTCTTTAATAGTATTTACTGATTATCGGGGACTTAATGTTGAGGAAGTAAGCGAACTTAGAGATAAACTTAGGGTACCTGGAGTAGAATTTAAGGTCCTGAAAAATACCATGACCAGGTTTGCTTTAAGAAATGTCGGCTACCAGGATGTTGCTGACCAATTGCAAGGTCCTAATGCAATACTTTTCAGCAATGAGGACCTGGTCGGTCCGGCCAAGACTATTTTTGAATTTGTCCGCCAACATCCTAACCTCGAAGTTAAGATGGGAATACTTGAGGGACAAACCGTTTCAGCCGAAAAAGTGAAGCAACTGGCCGAACTGCCGCCCAGAGAGGTACTGGTGGCGCAGGTTCTCGGAACCATGCAGGCTCCGATTACCAGCTTCGTTCGCGTCCTGAATGCCAATATTACTGGTTTGGCCAGAGCACTGGATCAAATAAGAGAACAAAAAGCCAGCTAAATTGAGTGAGGCGTGAGGAGTAAGGGGTAAGGTGTTACCCTAAAAGCTCCGCTTAATAAAAATAAAAAGTTAAATTTTCGCGCATAGCGTTATTAAAGGGAGGCAAATATTAATGAGTAAAGTACAGGAAGTTATTGATATCGTTAAAGAACTGACCGTTCTGGAATTATCCGAACTGGTTAAAGCACTGGAAGAAGAATTTGGTGTAAGTGCAGCAGCCCCGGTAGCTGTAGCAGCAGCCCCTGCAGCTGGAGCAGCAGAAGCTCAGGAAGAACAAACTGAGTTTGATGTTATTCTGGCTTCAGTTGGCGACAAGAAAATCAATGTAATCAAGGTTGTTAGGGAAATTACCGGCCTCGGCTTAAAAGAAGCCAAAGCTCTGGTTGACGAAGCACCCAATCCTATTAAAGAAAAGGTATCCAAGGATGAAGCCAACGATATTAAGGCTAAGATTGAAGAAGCTGGCGGCGGCGTAGAAATTAAATAGTAAAAAGGGGCTTAAGCCCCTTTTTTAATTATGAATTGTGAATTAGAAATTTTGAATTAAGGAAGGAAAACTTAGTTTTCCTTGTGTATAATTAGGATTGGGGAAACCCAATCCTTTTGTCAATTTAAAATTCATAATTCACAATTCATAATTGATTTAGCTAATTAAAATTTTGTAAATAGCCAATGGTAAACCGGATACCATTATATAAGCCCAAAAAATAACTATTTTAGGCTAAATCAAAGGTTTAAGTGAATGGAAGAAAGGAGATGCTAATGTTAGCAAGGAAGAAGATAGCAGGTTTATGGTTACTGTTCTTTCTTTTCATAAATATACCTCAGGTTGTTGCTGCTAATGAGGTTGACTGGCAAATTACCTGGAAAGACAATAATACACTTAATGAGAAGGTAACATTTCACGACCCGGGTCTGGCAAAGCACCTTGATGGTTGGCAATACTCAAAAGTAACCAATGCGGTAATTCTGGAACGGGAAGTTAAAGACTGGTCTGCTTATGAACAACTGCCGGATAAGTTGCCCTTGCATGTATCGATTAAAGACTATGTTCTTATAAAAATTATTACATTTAATACTGTTCCTTCTCAGGTTGAGGCCGATACAGTAATAGATAAAGTGACAAAGCTAAATGGGGTTAACCTGGAAATAAGTGTACCCGGTCTTATTAGAGGTGGGTCAGCTGATGAGGTTAAGGGATTAACTGCTGTTTGGCATCTGGATAGAATTAATGAACTGGGTTCCCAGGGCCCTATGTTAAGGGTAGCGACATTTGATGGTCTGGTTCTGGGTATGGTTATTGCATTTTTTGGTCTTCTTATTATCATGCTGGTATTCTGGAATAAAGTACGGAAAACTCATAAATTAATTGAACAAGAGTATTCTTTAACAAATTTGCATCTTCCTAACGAGGATGACAAAAATATATAAAGAAAAATTAAATATTTCTTGACTATAAATATGGCCTGTGATAATATTAATACTTGCCATTGCCATTGTGTTATGGTAATTTTACATAGAAAAGGGTTTTGCTAAAGGTTCTTAAAAGCGAGGTTTACATTGGCCTTGCTTTTCACTCTTTTGGGAAAATTTAAAAGAGGTGAATTTGATGGCTTACGTTGAACAATACGGTAAGGTCACCAGACTCAGTTATTCGCGAATAAGTGAGGTGATCGAACTCCCCAATCTTATTCAAATCCAATTAAGCTCTTATCAATGGTTCCTGGAAAAAGGCTTGCGAGAAGCCCTTCAGGAAGTATTCCCAATTTCTGATTTCACGGGTAATTTAGAACTTGGTTTTATTGATTACAGCCTGGGAGATCCGAAATATTCTGTTCCTGAATGTAAGGAAAGAGATGTCAGTTACCAGGCGCCGCTCAAACTAAAGGTTAGGTTAACGGATAAGGAAAACGGAGAGATCAAAGAATCTGAAGTTTATATGGGTGATCTGCCCCTTATGACGGAAAAAGGTACTTTTATTATTAATGGAGCAGAGAGAGTAGTTGTAAGCCAACTGGTTAAATCACCAGGGGTCTATTTCAGTGAAAGGCTTGATGTTTCCGGCAACAGTTTGTTCGGAGCTACTGTTATCCCCAACCGGGGAGCCTGGTTCGAACTGGAGATGGATAGTGCCGGGATTATTTACACCAGGATCGACAAAACCAGGAAAATACCAGTTACAGTACTGTTAAGAGCAATTGGTTTCGAGACTAACGAAGATATACTGCAACTATATAATGAGGATGAAGCCATTGCACGTACTCTGGATAAAGATACTACTACCAACAAAAAAGAAGCCCTGATTGAATTCTATCGGCGTTTAAGACCGGGTGAGATGGCTACTGAAGATGCTGCCCAACAGCTCTTAAATAATCTGTTTTTTGACCCCCGCCGGTATGATATGGCTACTGTAGGCAGATATAAAGTTAATAAAAAACTGGGGTTACATACTCCTACCGAAGTGCGCCATCTTACTATTGAAGATATCACATCTACTATTACTTACTTATTAAGATTGCTGAAGGGCGAAGGCAAGACTGATGTTATTGACCACCTGGGCAACAGGAGACTGCGTTCTATAGGAGAATTACTGCAGAATCAATTCAGGACCGGTCTGGTCAGAATGGAAAGAGTAGTCCGGGAGAGAATGAGTATTCATGACGTCGAGACTTTAACTCCCCAGGTGCTTATAAACATACGCCCCATTACGGCAGCTGTTAAAGAGTTTTTTGGCAGTTCGCAGTTGTCTCAGTTCATGGACCAGACTAATCCATTGGCCGAATTAACTCATAAGCGGCGGCTCAGTGCTTTGGGACCAGGGGGACTAACCCGTGAAAGAGCTGGTTTCCAGGTTCGAGACGTACACCATTCTCATTATGGCCGCATATGCCCTATAGAAACACCTGAAGGCCCTAACATAGGTCTGATAGGGTCACTGGCTAC
>JBDKUD010000103.1:0-9201 GCA_039679805.1 Syntrophomonas sp.
GACAACAACCCCGTCCCCCTGTCATCATCCTCGTCTCCTTCTTCTACCAGGACTTCACCCAGGGAGGAGCAGGTTGATTTGCTTCAAAGCGATGCCCGGCAAAAAGCGCATTCAAAAGACTGCCGGCAATCTTGCGATCTGCCTCCCAAAAGCTAACTCCATTGTAAGTAAAGTAAGCATATCCCGGCAGGGTTTGGAAAATAATATTTTTTTCATTAAATTGTCTGGCCATATAGCCCAGGTAAAGCATATCATTGAGGCTGATGTTAGTAGTTACATATTGCTGCATGGTGGTAATCAACCGGGGCAGACGCAGCAAGTTATCTGTTTCTAAAATCTGTTTCGCCATTGCCATCAGAAGTTTTTGCTGTCGGTTTATTCTGCCGATATCCATATCCGGGTTGGTTCGAAAGCGGACATATTGAAGTGCCTGTTTACCTGAAAGCCGCTGATATCCTTTCTCCAAAAATACCCCGGAAGTATAACTAAGCATACGGATATCTACGTTCATATATACTCCGCCCATGGCATCAATAATCTCCTGAAACCCGGTAAAGTTCACGATCATATAATAATCCACGTCTGTATTCAGAAGTTTACCGACTTCCTCACACAAAACCTCGGGGCCTTTTAATTGATTAACCATATTTATTTTCCGGTTTGCTCCGTGAAAAACAATTCTGGTATCCCTGGGAATGGAAATAAGTGCAGCCTTATTTAAAGGCTTATTAATACTAAGAAGAATTAGAGTGTCACTGCGAGTTTGAGTTTCTCCAGGACGGGCATCAATACCGATAAGCAATATATTAGCAATTTTATCCTGCCTTAATTTATCTTTTATACTAGGCGGAAATAGATAACTAAGCTCAGCACTAACCAAGGTCAAGCTGATAATCAACGTCAGTATCCACCGCGGATCCTTCAGAATCTTCATATTCCATACTCCCATCAATGCCTACTATAAATATATATATATGCATCAAATAGGAGCATAAAGAACCGGAGAGAATATACCAGCAAAAAAGTGTAGTTTTTGGTACGTGGTACGGAAAACTTCACTTATTATACAAATAAAAAAAGAGACAGGCGTAGAACCTGTCCTAAAAACATTGAGGCGAAAGGCGTAAGGAGTAAGACACGAGCAGGGTTAGGGATATCGTAGCAGGATACCCCTAACCCCTCACTTCTCACTAATTATGTTCCTTGGCAAAATTAGCAATCCAGGAAGAATCGAAAAACAGCCTGATCATTGCATATACAAATATGGTAATTAGCATTGACGGTATGGTGGAGCCGATTACCAGGTCCATGGGAAGAACTTCATAATAGGCAAATATTCCGGCGGCGATTGCTGCCAGACCAGGAATATTAAATAAACTTACCGATCTATCCTGGCGATATAAAAAGTAATCAGCAATAATTACCGAAAACGCCGGAGCAAATAATGAACCTATCATATACAAAAAGCTTTGATAGTTCTCCATAGGGAAGAATAAGGCCAGAAGCGTTCCCAAGGCAGTAAATATAATGATAAGTTTTTTCTTGGATAATTTAGTTGATATATTCAGTGTTGACATAACTGCCGAATATACATCCAGGAAAGTAGTGGTTACTGTTGACAATATTACGATAAGCAGCACTGCAAAACCAATGTTAAGGCTGCTTAAAACTCCGATAGGGTCGGAAGAACCTGAGTATACCGAGAATAACAATCCCACAATATACATGAAAGAACTTCCTATAAAGTATCCTGCGAAGCTGCCGAAGAAACTTCCTTTCAAGCTTTTGCCTGACATAGTATAGTCCGAGATAAGGGGTACCCACGATAGAGGCATTATAATACTGAGTTCGAGTGCTGTACCCCAGGAAATTGCGCCTTCTACCGGCTTAATAGTTCCTCCGCTAAGGAACATCCCCACGACGAATAAACATAAAACCAGCAAGAGCATTACCGCTATATTATTAACAATATTTATTCCTTTTTCAGTACTTAAGGCCCATATTGCCACCAGGACGCCAGTGAATATCACCAGAACCGTAAAATTGTTAATACCTGCCAGCTTGCCGGAAATAGGCTGCAGAGACCTGGCGCACTGGATAAGCATGATTGCTGTCCATCCAATGAGCTGAACAATGTTAAACAACGAGACTACATATGAGCCGTATGTTCCCAGGGATAAGCGGCTGGATATTAATGAAGGTTTTTTTTCATTAAAGCCAATAATACCGGTTATCGCCAGAATAAGGGTCCCTATCAGATGCCCCAATAGGATAACTGCTATACCTGTTTTAATCCCCAAGGGTGCTATTAAACTGCCTGTCATAATCTCCGCCAGGGATACTGCTGCTCCAAACCATAGAGCAAAAAAGCTAAAACTGCCGGTTTTATTTTCGCTAATCAATCAACACACCCGCTTTTCTATATAATTTGATAAAATGATTGGTAGGCCCTACACCATGCCCTAGTTCAATTGAATTCTCAATTGCTTCCTGAATATATTCCTTAGCTTCTTTTACTGCCTCAATAACCGTATATCCCCGCGCTATATAGGCAGTTATTGCTGACGAAAATGTGCAACCCGTTCCATGAGTGTTTTTGGTATTGATTCGTAATGTCTTCAAATAATTAAATTTATTGCCGTCATACATTACATCAACGGCGTCAGCAGTTAAACACCCACCTTTCACAACCACATGTTTGGCCCCAAATTCGTGTATTCTCACAGCTGCCTTTTCCATCTCAGCAACACTTTTGATCTTTTCACCTGTTATTACTTCAGCCTCAAACAGGTTGGGAGTTATTACATCGGCCAGGGGAAACAACTTCTTGATAAGCTCGGCTTTTGATTCCGGCTTAAAAAGATGACAGCCGCTTTTAGAGACCATGACCGGATCGACAATTATGTTGGATGCACCCCGGTTAATCAAACATTCGGCTATGGTATCGATAATTTCGATACTTGATACCATTCCTATCTTAACCGCCTCTATCTTAATGTCGTCAAACAGGCAGTTGATTTGGTCCCTTACAATATCCGCATCCATTTCCCGTATACTCGATACGCCCAGAGTATTCTGAGCAGTTACTGCGGTGATAACACTCATACCATAGGTCCCCAGAGCACTGAATGTTTTAAGGTCTGCTTGTATTCCTGCTCCCCCGCATGAATCAGATCCTGCAATTGTTAATACATTCTTCATATCTAGCCTCCCTGTAAGTTATTAAAAACATTGCTGCGAACGGTCAGGACCAAGAATAAGTGAACTTTTCATGAACCTGGTTTCTAAAAGTTCACCTATTAAATAAAAAAAGATGCATCCGCAAATGCATCTTTAAGCCCTTGAAACAATTACTTTCCTACGTTGGCATTACCCAACAGGTTCAAAGGGTCAGCCATAAATGGCTTTCTCAGCAATTTGCTCCCCTAGTAAATTTTAATTTTTAATTATATCTATATGCTATTGTACGACATCTAGAATAAAACGTTAAGGGGCATAAATAAATGTTATGACCACTATAAATGGATTTTACCAAGCGCGTTGAAAAAATATTTAAATGTGTTAATTCACGTAGTAATTGCACAACATAATCATAAATGTTTTTCGATAGGATTCAAGATCGAACAGAGTCTTATTGAAGACAGTACCCGATAATGAAAAGGAGGAAGATTATGTGTAAGTGGGAATCTAAAATCAATATTAATCAAGTTGCGGAAATCCGCAGTAAAACGACTTGCTATTTAGGAGTAGGTGCCCTGCAAAAGGTCAATGATATCTGCGATTATTTGAAAAAAACTGGTGTTCAAGCCGTACTCATTACCACTGATGAAATCGTCTACAAAATCACCGGAGTATGGGAAATCCTGGAGCCGGCCTTGAAACAGAGAGGCATGAAATATGCGCTCTATACTGGCGTAGTGCCTAATCCAACCGTTGATAACATCGACGCAGCTGTTGCTATGGGTAAAGAGGTTGGTGCCGGAGCTGTTATTGGTATTGGCGGTGGAAGTCCCATTGATACCGGCAAGAGTGCCGCCGTATTATTGCATTCCGATAATGCCAAGTACAATGCCCGTGATCTTTATCTATTTAAATTTAATGCCGAGAAAGCCGTACCGATTATTGCCATTAACACAACTCATGGCACCGGGACTGAGGTTGACCGGTTCGCAGTAGCCAGTATTCCCGAGATGGACTTTAAGCCCGCCTTGGCAGTTGATTGCATATATCCCGTATTTGCTATTGATGACCCGGCCATAATGACCAAATTACCTCCTGCCCAGACCAGATATACAGCTGTGGATGCACTTAACCATATAACTGAAGCAGCGACAACTCTGGTTACCAATCCTTATGTAATTATGAATGCAGTAGAAACCGCCCGACTGGTCTACAAATATCTGCCTAAAGTAATCGAAAAGCCAGATGATTTAACGGCTCGCTACTATTTGTTATATGCATCCATGATAGGCGGTATTTGCTTCGATAATGGTCTGCTGCATTATACTCACGCTCTGGAGCACCCGTTAAGTGGTGTAAAACCGGATCTGCCCCATGGCTTAGGATTGGCCATGATTTTACCGGCGGTTATCAAAACTATATATCCTGCCTGCCCTGAAATACTGGCTTCTATTTATGAACCTTATGTACCAGGATTAAAAGGTGAAGCCGGAGAAGCTCAAAAATGTGCTGCCGGTGTGGAACAATGGCTGTTTAGTGTAGGTGTAACTGAGAAACTGGCCGATATGGGCTACACCGAGCAAGACGTTGATAAGCTTACTAAGCTGGCTTTTGAAACACCATCTTTAGACTTTCTCTTAAGTATGGCCCCGGTTAAAGCTAGTAAGGATATCGTAAGCGGAATATACAGGGATAGTATGAAACCAATAGGTAAATAGGATAACAATAATAACCCCATTTTCTGAGGGTTGGGGAGGGAAATATGGGGGATATTATGCTATGTTATCACGATATACTTCCAGACGGTTACGACCAGATCTTTTAGCAGCATACAAAGCTTGGTCAACTTGTTCAATAATCATGCTGCAATTTTCACCGGCCCAAGTAGTAACTCCACAACTAATTGTTAGTCTAATTTGTCCGGACTCGCCAAAGTTGGTTGTTTCCACAATTTTGCGCAGTTTTTCGGTAGTGAAAATAGCTTCTTCCAAAGTAGTGTTCGGGCAGATTATTAAGAATTCATCGCCTCCGTAGCGACCAGCAATATCAGATTTGCGAATGGTCGAACGCATGATATCGGCGAATTTTATTAGTACCAGGTTACCGGTAGGATGACCATAGGTATCGTTTAACATTTTAAAATGATCAGAGTCAACCATGATTAAACTTAGACTGCTTTGGGAACTTTCAGCTTGTTTGAGTTCATTTTCCAGACAACTGTACAGGTGGGTATGATTGTAAAGGCCGGTTAGACCATCGGTGATTGCAATCTTTTCCATATGCGCTGCATATTTTTTCACATGTTCGTGTTCATTACGATAGCCATTGGAGTAAATAATAAAGATAATGGTAGTGGATAGCATTGCTAGGATAAATGAAGTATAAACATCAAAATAGCGAGCATTCCTGTTATCGTAGGTAACGATAATAAATGGGTAGGTATACTCGATATACATAAGTACACCAATGGTTATAAACAATAAGACAAGCCATGTATATCTGCGCCAGCCTCTATAAATTGAGCTTATTAGTAATCCCCAGAAGACAAAATAATATTGACCCCCTCCGGTTGATCCAGAGTTTAGAATCCAAAGACCAGGTGTTAAAACGAATATCAAAACTGAAACAGCCATAAATGTACTTATACGAAAAAGTCGGCGGAAACGAGATAAATACCAACAAAATAAAGCAAAGACAAAGAAGACTAACATAGAAATCCCGGCTATTAGCGGCAAATCCAGATAGCAAATAATCAAGAAGGTAAGGAGAGATACGAATAATCCCAGGATACAATAAAAATTAAAAACTCTGTGCTCAAGGTCGAAATCCTTTTCATTACCTAAAAAGAATTGCATAGCTTTTTGCAACATAAAAAGCACTCCCCTGCCAGAACTGTCCATTTATTATCCTAATAGATATTCTCTATTAAGAATTTCTTCATAAGACAGGGGAATCCTTCATTTATTTTTTGAGGATTGATAAGGGCAGCACTAAACCCAACAGTTTGCATCATGACAATCTTTTGGTATAACCAAAACTTTTATTTCCTCCTTACTAATTCGTTCAGTGTTAGCTGTATACTTGCCGCCTTCCAGCTCCAGTTCCAACCAGGGAGGCAAGTGATTGCACAATATCTCCAGGGAATAAAAATTACCTTTATTCAGCACCGGCATCAAAACCTGTTTGGTAGTAAGGCCGGTACTATTGGTTTGAATTTCGGTTAAAGAAATCCGGAAACAACCAGGGAAGATTTCCATCAGGGGAGGCGGCTGGATGTTCTCTTGATGAGGTGACCGCCTTTTATTTTCTTCTTCCCGGGCCCAAACATCATCAAGAAAATTCTCCGGTTTGCCGGAAATTTCCCAAACACTAACCTGCTTTTTTTCCAACTCAAAATAAGCCACACCAGTTATACTTTTAGTTACAAAGATTTTGCACTCGCCCAGCAAGGCCAGAACTGTTGCCACCTGGTCCCGCAGTTCCTTCACTCCATCGGGTTGAAGTATAAAGTCGGCAGTCCTGTCCACCTGCCAGCAACCTGCTTCTTTGTGGAAAACCATGATTTTACCAGGTTCATACAGAGAAGTGGTATGTTCGGCTTCATTCACAAACACTGCAATTTCCTTAATCATTAGTATAGCCTCCTTTTACACTGCCTGTTCGGCCTTCTCTCCCGCAAGGCTTTTACAGTTAATCTGCTCGATCTGCATATCTTTACCCAGCAGGCCCACAGCATCTGCCCGGCATTGGCGGCAGTGGCGCATTTGGGGAAGATCTGCCCGGCATTTCTCACGCATAAATAATAATTGCGACATACTGGTTTGGGGAAAATTCTCAAAAGCGCTGCCTTTTACCGGTATCATAGGTATAATATTACTTACATATGCCCCCAGTTCTTTCATGGCTCGGGATATTTCCGGAATATGCCGGTCATTAATACCTGGGATCATTACGGTATTAATCTTTAAAATAACTCCTCGCCGGGTCAACATTTCAATACCTTGCAATTGGTTCTCCAGCAATAAGGCAGCAGCTTCCCGACTGTGGTATAGTTTACCCTGGTAATTAACATAGCGATAAATCTTCTCTCCGATAGCCGGGTCCAGGCAATTTACTGTTACCGTTACATGGTCTATCCCCAATGCAATAATTTCATTAATATATTGTGGCAGCAGGAGCCCGTTGGTCGACAGGCAAAAAGCCATATCCCCGGCTACCCGGCGAATCTTCTCCAGGGTCAAACGGGTATGTTCCCAATCTGCCAGAGCATCCCCCGGACCGGCTATCCCAACTACACTGAGATTGGGCAGGTGCTCTCGTACCAGCAGAAAACGCTGGTAGGCTTCCTCCGGAGACAGAATATCACTGCACACCCCGGGCCTGCTTTCATTGAGACAGTCATATTTACGGTTACAATAATTACACGATATATTACAAGCCGGTGCCACCGGCAAATGCATACGGGCATAATTCTTATGAGCATTGAATGAAAAACAGGGGTGCTTGCTGGTCTTATTACCTCCCTGATTACATTGCTGATCCATATTACCTACCATCCTTTCTATTCATTTAGAATCTTAAAAAGCACAGCCCCGGGCGGTGAGGTGTATCCAGTACAGCGACGTTGGCGTAGGTAGTGAGAAACACCCGGTGAAGTCCTCGTGAGGGATGGGGACGAACGCCACGGACGGCGTGAGCGCGTCGTTGAACACGGACGTGAATCGACGCGGTGCCCCATCCCTCACGAGGCAAGCCGCTGGTGTTACCACTACCGGAGACTGGAGTAAACTGGATATGCCTCACCGCCCGGCGCTTTTCCACAAGATTATCTTCAATAGACCTTGCCAAATCTTTAATCACTACGCAAAGTAACGCTGATACATATCCGCGCGGTAATGTTGCTGTTTATTTTCCAGCAGCGTATTGGTTATCCGGTCCAGAAACTGTATAGTACCGGAGTACCCTACTGACAAAATCCGCTGACCACCTATACGATCATGAATGGGATAACCAATCCGGACCAGAGGGATATCTTCCCGCTCAGTCAGGAAGCGCCCATCTGAGTGTCCAATGGCCAGATTAATACCTTTCTCCCGGAACGCAGACCGGATGCTGACAAAATCCGCCTCTTGCAGCAAACAAAGTTCATCCGGATCTTCCTGCCATTTTTCCTGCAACAATTGATTCAATTGGTCACTCCTGGTACCAGTAGCAATTAACGCCGGAACCAAACCATTTTCCAAACAAACTGAAGTAACCGCATAGGCTAATTCCGGCTCACCAAAAACTACACACCGGCCCTGGGCATTATATTTATGAGAATCAATCATTCCATCGAGGAGCCGGCCTCGTTCCTGGCGCAAAGAGCCCGGAATAGTATGGCCGCTTAATTCACTGAGAATTTCCAGCAAACGATCCGTAGCTTTGATCCCCATGGGTATAGGTAGGGTATAAAGCGGAATATCGAAGGTTTTCTTCAGATAATGTCCCGGAGATATCTTCTCATCTACGGTCAAACCCATCTGGATAGTAGCAGCAGCGTTCCCCATGGATTTAATATCTTTAATGTGTGTACCTCCTACCGGGATTTTTTGATAGGGACGTACAAATGGCATATCCATAGTTTCCGAAATATCAGGGCAGAGGATATATTCAACCTGCATCAGGTCAAAAATCCGTTTAATTTCTCTCAAGTCCGCCGGGCTGAGGTTGGGAACTATAACATTGATTTTAGAGTGTTTACGTCCCGGCTCCGCTAAACTGGCAATAATCTCTTTTAGGGCGAGAAAATAGCCTTCACTATGCGAACCGCCATAACCGGGTGTGGCCACGGTAACCAGAGGAAAATCTGCCTTCTCCCGATCCTGCAAATAACGGCCACAGATCTGTTTAACATCCTCTCCGATGGTTTCTGCCAGACAGGTGGTTAACACACCAATTATCTCCGGTGAGTATAGACGCATAATATTATCCAGCCCCCGCGCCAGATTAGACTCGCCACCATAAATAGTGCCTTTTTCA
>JBDKUD010000025.1:0-1945 GCA_039679805.1 Syntrophomonas sp.
CCAGGAAATTTCTTACCTCTTCCTCATCATATCCACGAAAGCCCTTTTTAAATTGCTGGTTGCGTATCTCCATTGCGGTAATCATGCAAACTCCCCCTTGGTAGCAAATTATTCACCAGTGGTGTAGCCGTCAATCCCTGTGAAAAAATCTCCAGCAGTCTATTATAGTTGTCTTTTTGTGTCCATTGGCTATTTTTTAGGTCTTGCAGGGCCTCCTGGTAAATTTTCACCACTTCTAATAGAGTATCTTCAGTATAATATTGACCTTCAATTTTTACTGACTTGACTCCTAAATCTTTTAGCAGCGGTAGATAGAAAAATAAACATAAATCATATGGATAAAATAAATAATTACGGCAATTATAATCGCTGAGGATTTTGTACTTTTGTCCGTATTCATCCACTAAAGCATAATCATCCTTAAGGCAATATCCAGCGCATTCATTAACCTCATTATTTAGAGAGCGGGGTATACATAAATCGGTAATTAATCCACACAGAGGTCCATGGACCATAACTTCGACTGGTATGCCTGTCCTGGTAACCCTCACCAGATTATTGATATCCAATTCCAACGGAACAGTCAAACGAGTAAATCCGTCTCCTTCTAATGCATTGGCAGCCCGGGAATTAGATAAATTCAGGCCAGTTCCGGCCCATATCGGTTTTCCGGCTATTGTTGAATTAATTATTAAATTGAGACTACCGTAATCATTTACAATAATCCCATCTAATCTATCATTAATGATATTGCCTAAATGCTTTTCAAACTGGCCCAGATTATCCTCGGTAATTATACGAGGAGTTTCCAGAAAAACTTTAGTCCCACTTTTCCGTACCATATTCAGAGCTTCATTTATTTTCGGCACAGTCCAGCATTCTTTATCCTGGCGTATAATGTCCAGGCTAATAATTATATTGTCTATTCCCTGATTCATTACGCTACGAAAGCTTTGGATGTTTCCAACTTTAACCGTTAATTCCGGTGCCGCGTTATGGTTCCGAGGGCCTTCATCGCTATAAGAATCCTTTTGCAGAGGTTCCAGTTTTACTGTCGTTGTAGGAAAAAAAGGTTCCCTTTCGCCCGTCAAACCTATAGAATCCAGGCCTGGCCTTTCTAAAAGATTTCCGGTAGTATAATCCCTGACCCGACGGACATTCAGACTGGTCATTCCACTTTCGTCAACCTGGAAGGTATCTAAATTATCAATCACCCGATCCATTGCCTCACGGTAGGTTCGGATGAGATAAGCCACATATTCCTCAGTTCTCATTCGGCCTTCTATCTTAAAAGAACTCACCCCAGCTTTAGCCAGGTCAGCCAGATAAGCAAATAAGCACAGGTCTTTATTGGCCAGAAGGTATTTTAATTCCTCATCATAGAAACCGGAGCGTTCCAGCCGGTACTTCCAGCGGCAAGGCTTTTTACAGCGGCCACGGTTACTGCTGTCGCCAAAGAACAGATTGCTCATATAGCACTGGCCGGTATGGGATACGCATAGGTCCCCATGGGCGAAAAATTCGATAACCATCCCAGTCGCTTTATGAATTTCATTTATCTCCTGCAAGGAAACGTTTTTGGATAGAATAACGCGGGAAAGTCCATTTTTTTCAAGAAGTTTTACCGCCTGGGAATTGCCAATACCCATCTGAACACTGCAATGCAGAGCAATATTCAGTCCCATTTCATTATGTAAATCAACAACGCCCATGTCCTGTTCTATCAGAGCGTCGACATTTATTTCCTCCAGGAATAACAAGTAATCTTTCAGCTCTTCAATCTCATCTTCATAATACAAATTATTTACAGTTACATACAGCTTTTTGTCTTTTTCGTGTAAATAATCTACTGCGCGTATCAGCTCTTCATTGGAAAAATTATAATCCGATTTGAGCATTCGCATATTAAATCTTTTTCCACCCAGGTATACTGCGTCAGCACCTG
>JBDKUD010000354.1:0-8551 GCA_039679805.1 Syntrophomonas sp.
GAGATAGCCGGAAAATATACCGGGGTTTATGCTGTTGTGGGAGTACATCCGCATGATGCTGCGACTCTTAATGAAGAGGTAATGGCTGAATTATATAAAATGGCTAAACAACCAAAGGTGGTGGCGATAGGAGAGATTGGCCTGGACTATTACCGTAATCTCTCCCCTCGGGACCTGCAGAAAGATGCCTTTATTGCTCAGATTAAACTTGCCCAGGAGCTTTATATGCCGGTGGTTATACATGACCGGGATGCCCACCAGGAAGTAATGGATATAATTAAAAAGGAAAAAGCCGGAAAAAATGAAGGGATAATGCATTGTTATTCCGGTAATTTGCCCCTGGCTATAGAGATAATGCAACAGGGTTTTTATTTATCTTTTGCAGGTCCTTTGACTTTCAAGAATTCGAAAAAAGCTGTTGAAGTAGCAGCGAAAGTAACCCTTGATCGATTACTCGTGGAAACAGATTGCCCCTATCTTTCACCAGAACCGTTACGGGGAAAACGTAATGAACCGGCTAATGTAGTTCATACCGCTAGGAAACTAGCGGAATTAAGGAAAAAGGCCTTCGAGGAAATAGCCTATCTAACTTCCCGCAATGCCCGTAGGGTCTACAGAATAACAGATTAGTCCGATAGCAAATTGCCGCTAGACTCCCGTTTTTCAAACGCGAGATACACCCTACGGGTACGCGAGCGGCACTAAGCTCTGGATAACGATTTCTAACGTCAGCTGGAGGCAAACTCCACCTGACGTTAGAACTCTGTTTATTCAGCTAACCGAAGGGCAAGTGAAATTCTCCTATTTGCCCGTCGGTTTGGCTATTTCGCTATATGGTATAAAAATACAATTTGTATCGTTATTACCGTCTTAGGAATAAAATAAAATTAAAAGGATAATAATTTATAAGAGACAGCTTGATAATTTTCAGGTTTGCCTTTTGTAGTTTCATAAGGTACAATTAAAATACTTCTATTACCAAAATTTACCTTTTGCTTTGTGATAGAGATAGGTGGTAGAAGGAAGGGAGGAGAAAAATGCATAATATCTGGTCAAGGCGGAGCACTTTTCTCATCGGCGGAGTTGTGGCAATAGGGTTATTGCTGGGAAGTCTATTCTTTGCACTTCAGAAACCGGTTAGCATTGAAGTAGATGGGAAGGTAATCAAGACTAGAGTGTTTTTTGCAAATACAGTAGCAGATGCACTAACCAAAGAACATATAAAATTGGCAGCACAGGATAAGGTTGAACCGGCAGCCAGCAGTGTACTACGGAAGAATACTAAAATAAAGGTTGCCAGAGCTTTTAAGGTAAAAATAACAGCTGATGGTACTACCAAGGAAATTGTAACTACTCCAATAACAATAAAAGAAGCTATAAAAATAGCCGGATTTAAATTAGGAAATAAAGATATTGTAAAGACGCTGCCAACCTTGAAGACTGTTCCCAATCAGGAAATTGAAGTTATAAGGGTAACCGAAAAAGAACAGACAGAGCAACAGGAAGTGCCATTCCAGGTGGAAAGAACCAGTGATCCCACGCTGGAGAAAGGATTAACGCGGACTGTTGCAGGAGGTAAAAAGGGAGTAGCCCTAAACACTGTAAAAATAACTTATCACAATGGGCAGGAGACTAAACGTGAGCTTATTAAATCCCAGGTTCTGGTTCAGCCGCAGAATCGAGTAACAGCTATGGGTACAATTACTTCTGTATCTCGTGGCGGCCAGCGGCTTGATTTCAGAGAAGTCAAAAGTATGGAGGCATCAGCGTATACTTATACAGGTTATAGAACGGCAACCGGGCAACAGCCACGGGTAGGCATGATAGCGGTAGACCCGCGGGTAATCTCTTTCGGAACCAGAGTTTATGTTGATGGTTACGGTTATGCCTATGCTGCTGATACCGGCGGGATGATTAAAGGCGACCGGATTGACCTGTTTATGGAGGAGTATTCCCAGTGTGTAAACTGGGGACGAAGAAATGTCAATGTGTATATACTGAAATAAATTGTAATCTGTGTTAAATCTTAGGGGGCATTAGCCCCCTTTCTTATGCCAAATTTTCCCGCGTTTTAAATATATAAAATCATGCCAAACTATACCAAGAGACGGGGAAAAGGAGGTGATAAATTGGCCAGAAGGTTAACATATCTGTTGATCCTTAGTCTGATGATGGTGTTATTGGTGACCGGGTGCCAGCAACAAAAGAAACCGATCATCCCCAGAACAAAGGCAGCCGAACAATACGATCCATCCCAATTGAGTCCCACTGAAAGAAGGGTTATTTCTAGCCGTCTTTCCAATGTAGCTGCCACTGTAAAAGGGGTACAAAGGGCTATTGTAGTCCTTTCTTCTGATAATAAAAATAAAATGGTAGTTCTCGTCGGGTTAACGCTTACTCCTGATGCTGCAAATAAACCACAGCAAATAAAGAGTACTACTGCCGATAAAATTAAAAAGAGCGATAAACGTGTTACCCAGGTGCTGGTAACTACTGATCCCAATATGACCAAACGTATTAGTGATATAGCTGCCGGCATTATACAGGGTAAACCGGTTAAAAGTTACGCTCGCGATGTTGATGAATTGACCAGAACCCTAAAAAAATAGGCAGTGAGTTTTAAACCTGGGCAGGTTAAAATCCCCCAGGTTTTTTGATCGTAAGGAGAAAGGAGTGAGGTGTAAGGGGTGAACAGGGCGTAAAGGGCGAGGTGTAAGTTGTAAGGTGTAAGGCGTACGAGGTGTTTAAGTGCTCGCGACATCTACGCATACATTAAAGCTTTGCCCTAACTCTAGAGAAGACTTGCCTTGCTCAATAATTTACTCCTCACCCCTTACACCTCACTCCTTACTATTATATAATTGAATAAAAAAATGAGGTAACTATATGACCAGTGCAGCATCCCTTTCCGGAGTCAAATATTTCATGGAGCGTTATAAACTTTATCCTAAAAAAAGGCTGGGACAAAATTTCCTGGTGGACAGGAATATATTATGTAAAATAGCCGATTCCTGCGACCTTGATCCCAGCAGGGACTTGGTGATTGAAATCGGCCCGGGTATGGGAGCTTTAACTGAACAGTTGTCTTTGCGCGGTTTGGGAGTATTTGCGATAGATATTGATTCTTCATTGGAACCGTTATTACAGGAAGCCCTGGATAGGTATGACAATATTAAATTACTATTTGCTGATATATTAAAAATTAACCTGGAGCAGGAATTTAAAAATGCCTTCAACCTGAATGAAATATTACCTTATAAAGTTTGCGCCAATATACCGTATAACATAACTACTCCGATTATTTTCAATCTTCTGGAAACATGCCCGCATATGCAGTCGGCAACAATTATGATGCAAAAGGAAGTAGCCTCCCGTTTACTGGCTGCGCCCGGAGGTAAGGATTATGGTGTATTAACACTTATGGCGGCATATTATTCCAAAATTGAACATATTATGAATGTATCCCGCAACTGTTTCTACCCGCGCCCGGATGTTGATTCCACAGTAGTGAGGATTACTCCGCTGGGACATAAAAGGGTAGAAGTTATAAATGAAAGTGTATTCAAAAATCTAATTCGATCATCTTTTCAAAAAAGAAGAAAAACGATTCTAAATATCTTTTCTGATTTTTTTGGAATTAGCAAAGAACAAATAAATAATGAGTTACAACACTTAGGCATATCTTGCCAGAAAAGGCCCGAAAACCTGACTATTGAGGAGTTTGCTTGTATAGCTAACGTTTTTACCTCGTAGGAGGCATGACAAATGCAATTTATCAGTCCTACCAAGGGAGAAATGAATTTAATCCAGGTGGTAATAGATATCCTGGAATACGTAAGTGATGAATTGGAGCGCACTTATAAACTGATAGTCGGCAGTGATTCTCAGCCGCATGAAGATGGTACCTGTTTTGTAAGTGCGATCATCATTCATCGTGTGGGCAAAGGGGCGCGTTATTACTATAGTAAACAGGTACAGAAAAATATTATCAGTATGCGGCAGAGAATATTTTATGAAGCATCTTTGAGTTTGGATCTGGCGGATCAGGTATGTCGGTGTCTAAAAGAACACGGCAGAGATGATTTAAAGGTAGAGATACATCTGGATGTAGGAACCCATGGGGCTACCCGGGAACTAATCAAAGAAGTAATAGGAATGGTAGTTGGAAGCGGCTTTGATGCTAAAATAAAACCTTATGCGTGCGGTGCCAGTAAGGTTGCAGATAAGTATACTAAATAAATTAGGGTAAAAATTTTGATGATTAACCGTTGACATGAACTTTATTTTTTTATATACTATTTATTTTGATTGACAAACCACCTCAATTATTATACACTTGTATTTATAAGTGAATGAAGAGGGTGGTATTGTGAATTCTCCCAGGCCTATTTCAGATATAAAAAAAGATCTGGAGTCTTTTGTAGGCAGTAAGATAAGACTGAAAGCCAATCGGGGAAGAAACCGTATCATAGAAAAAGTGGGTGTCCTTGAATCAATTTATCCGAACATTTTTGTAGTTAAACTAAATGAAAGGAAAATTGAGAGACGCGTATCTTACTCTTATGCTGATGTCTTAACCGAAACAGTAGAATTATTTGTTTACGATGTTGATAATAATGAATCCCAAATAAAAATAGCTTCAGCTGATCAATAACAATTCATAACGCACCAAACTGCATGGCAACATGCAGTTTCTTTTTTCTGTTACATATTCCTATTCCGCCTCAATTTCAATAGCTGTTTTAAGCAGTTAGCTACCCTTCTTCCGTGTTAATTCGTTTTATTACACATATCTGGCCCTGAATTTTAATATAAATTTAGAAATAAAGTCAGATAAGCAGGTGGTAAAGTGGACTCCGCATTCTCGGTATGGTCACCGGTTGTAATTGCTGAATTGAAAAATCCCCGTCGTTATCAGCGTGAGGTACTATATCAAATTGATAGAGGTTATAGTTCTATGGAAGATTTAAGGATAAAAATTAAATCTTCTGAGGCTTATATCCAGGGAAAGTCTGTTGAGACCAAAATAAAAATGGAAGTTTTGTTTTTAGTTCGGGATGGAACGGGGCATTTGGAATTGATAACCAGGGAAGAGATAGTGAGAGACCGGACTCCTCTAGTTGGCTTTAGTAACTCTTTAAATAACCACCGAGAGGCTAAATTCATTATTAATATTAATAAAATCTCCTGGGAGGGTGGTTTAATAGGAAGGCAGCTAAATGCGGCTTATTTTATTGAATATGTCTTGCTGGCTGTAAAAGAGCAAGTAGTTCGTCTTTTTGCCAATGAAACCACTGAAGATGCACAGAGAGAGGCTTTATCTGCTATATTGCATCAACTGGAAGAAGAACTAGATCTAGTGATGGAAGAGAAGGAAGAACTGAATAATAAAATATTTTTTTATGAGCGTAATATTAACAGTCTAAAACAGGGGTTTTGTAAACTGGAAAACCGTAATGCTGCTTTAAGCCGCGAACTTAATAGCTATCAGGAGCAGTTGGAACAACTGCAGAAACAAATATATGAAAAGGAACGGCGGCTTATGCGTTTGGAGAATACTAGTCATGTTTATCAAGTCCCACACCGGTCAATACAGAAAAACAAGACATCACTGAGTAAAAACCGCCTTGGTTGGGGTAGCCGGATAAAAAGCATGTTAATGAATATATTTTAAACCATAATTCGCCGCTTTTGGTAGAAGTCAAAGTTCGCCGCTTTTTCACAGGACTTTAAAGGGAAACAGTTTATGAATCAAGCAGCCAATCTCCTTCATAGGGAACAATAGTCGTTCGTTTGGAAAATGTGCTTACCCGGGTTACTTTTTCCCCGGGTAAGATTTGTATTCTCTTTCTTATTTGGCGTTTTCCATCGAGTTCCTTAACCAGGTTGGCAATCAAAGGAAACATATTAAAGACATCCAGAATCAAATCCCTGGCTTCCTTTATACTAGCAATCGATTTTTCATATAGGTTTTCTCTTATACACCAGTCAATAATCTTCAGGGATTCTTCTTCGTTATCAATGTTAATCGGGGTGTACATATCTTGCCGAAAATAATCATACAGGTTAGTACATCCATAGTAGATGGGATAAGCACCGGCCAAAAAAGTATCAGCCAGTTTTTCTGTCCAGTAATCGGGAAAAGAACTATTCTCAATAACTACATGATAACGGTAATTACTGATAGCATCCCAGGTATCTTCTATAGCCCTTATTCCCCGACCAAAAACATCTATATCTATACCAAAATAAGATTGCAGCCGTTGTACGAATTTATGTCGTTTTCGGTGTCCTTCCGTGAAACGCTTATCAGAACAGATGACAGAGATAAGTTTACTTTTTTGGTAATCCCGCATGTTTTTTAGAGCACTATAGTCTTTAGTAACAATACTTTGCATTTTATCCATATCTATAAATCTCCTGCCTGCATACCAGGGAAGACCAGTCTGAGTATGAATAACACTAGTATGGTTAATATTTCTCTGACAGGTCACCACTACTGCAAATTGATTTAGAAAGACCTGAGGATATAGATACACACTGGGTGGCTCAGCGGTTATCAATATTACATTTTGCGGGGGGCAAATAGTACTCTCCGTATTATGCACACCGTCATACACCACCCAGAAATCACATTCCTCAACATCCTGGTTGAAAAAAAACTTACAGTCACCCCATATCCCCAGAGAACCAGGGGTCTGGCGAATCAGGGGGTCGGGTAGGTCACTTGATAATTTAATTCTTATCATTAAAATACCTCCATAAAATGAGCAGACAGATGAGGGTCACCTGAATTAATTGCCCAGTTAGGAGGGTGTAATGCGTATAGTTCCCTGTTGAATACGAACGTCTGGTTGAGCTGTTATATTATGGAAAGAGCGAGAAACAAGGGCCTGCATAGCAGCCTTATTCCCAGAGGCTTGCACATAATCATTGTATAAAGCAGTATTTTCTTTATAAAGAAAGTCATCGATTTTAGCAGTGGGATGCCAAAAATGATAGACGATATTATCGGAACGTACATGTGGGCCCCATAGGGTATCCATAGACAATTGAAAGCCATCGTCTTCATAGCCCCATCCTCTAAAGCGAGTATCGAAACCACCTACTTTTTCAAATGCACTCCGGGGTAACATTAAAATTGAGCCTACGGAATAAGCGGCAGTGATTCGATAGTTGTAAATAAATTCTGTGCTATATTCGAAATTTTTTAAAGCGATAGTGCAATCTTGTTTTAGTAATTGATCTGTACTTTCTGAAGTTAATCGATGGTTATCCGAAAATGGAATTACCCAGGGATGTTTAGACAGCAGGCTTAATCCGGTAATTAGATCATCTAGATCAACAACAATATCAGCATCAGCAATTATAAATATTTCACGGGTTGCCAGGCGAGCAGCATTATTAACAGCCTGCGCTTTTTTATACGGTTCATAGTTATAGTACCCCATACACAGCTCAGCTTCTGGCATAATTTGTTCCCAACGCTGCTTTACCCAGGCCCAGTTACGATCTCGGAAACCATTATCTGATTTATAAGGAACCAGTATAGAAATATTTTTAAAATCCATCTTTTTCAGAACACCCTTTCAAGAATTTTGTATAATGCCGGTTTCTAAATTGATAAACAGCTTGTAGTAATTAATATATGAATTACAGTTAGGGATGTTACTCCGAGCCGTTTCATTAACATTATTATCCACCAATAAATCAGTTTACTTATTTCATATCATACTGTATAAACAATAATTTCATTGTGAAAAAACTTGTTATTACCAGAGATTAAGGGATCAATTAATGAAATATACCTGCCCATAAGGGGGAGATATTATGACTTCTAACCAAAAACCGAATATAAAAGTATCTAGACTAAAAAGAGAAACTATAAGCAATCAAAAAGAGCAATCACAGGCGAATCCACCAGGGGTGTCTATAATCACTTGTACTAACCGGCCAAGTTTTATGGAACGAATACTGGCCAATTATCTGCGGCAAAATTACGAACCTCGAGAACTGATAATTATATTGAACAATAATATTATGAAAATCGATGAATGGACCTTAAAGACTAAAAAATATCCTGGAATTAGAGTTTTCCAAATTGATGAACAGGCTACGGTAGGAGAGTGCATTAATTTTGCAGTTAAACAAGCTCGTTTTGACCACGTTGCTAAATTTGACGATGATGACTATTATGCCGGTCAGTTTTTATCCCAACAAATGAATGCGTTCAAGTTCACAACCGCTAAAGTTATTGGTAAAGCCAGTTGGCATATATTTTTTGAAGCAAGCCAAACCCTGGCCATTTATAATCCTAATAATGAAAATAGCTATGGTAGTTATGTAACCGGAGCCACAATGGTTATAAAGAAGGAAGTTTTCGCCATTGTTCCCTTTCCCCATCTAAGTGAAGGTGATGATATCAAGTTCTTACAAGATTGCCTGCAAAATAATATAAAAATATATTCTACTGACAAGTCTAATTTCGTAGGAATCAGGCGTCCGGCGGTTGAAACCCATAGCTGGCAATCAGACGAAACTTCAATACTGA
>JBDKUD010000093.1:0-2027 GCA_039679805.1 Syntrophomonas sp.
TAAACGGCCAAATATCGGCACTTGTGGTATAATTGATATAGAATTGAGGTGTTGATATTGGCCTATATAAAAGGAGAAGACCGGCAACAGATAACACTGTTTCCAGAGAGTATAGACGATTATATAAGTGAAGATAACCCCGTCAGGGTGATCGAAGCATTTGTACTAAAATTAGATATCATAAAGTTGGGCTTCAAATATAGCAAAGAAGACTCCATAGGCAGGCCCCCATACAATCCGAAGGATATGCTAAAGCTTTATCTTTACGGATACCTGAACCGTATTCGCTCATCCCGGAGATTAGAGGCCGAAGCAGGAAGAAACCTGGAACTTATCTGGTTAATGCGTAAACTTAAACCTGATTTCAAAACCATAGCTGATTTTAGAAAAGACAATAAAAAGCCTCTAAAACAGGTATTTAAACAATTCAGTCTGTTATGCAAGGAGTGGGATCTATACAGCCGGGAAATAGTGGCCGTAGATGGTTCGAAGTTTAGAGCCAGCAACTCCAAACGCAACAACTATAATGAGAAAAAACTTAAACGGCACATTAAATACATAGACGATAAAATAGACCAGTATATAGCAGACTTGGAGGCGGGAGATGCGGCCGAGGCTGGTACACATATCCCAACCGCCGAAGAAATCAATCAACGCATTAAAGAACTCAAAGAGCGTAAATTCAGTTACGAAAAAAAGCTTGAAGGTCTTCAAAATAGCGAAGATAAGGAGATTTCCACTACTGATCCTGACGCCAGATTAATGGCTGTCAATAATAATGGTATAGAGGTCTGTTATAATGTCCAAACCGTAGTTGACGGGAAGCATAGCTTGGTTGTCGACTGTGAAGTTATCAACAATCCAACCGATCATGGGCAATTAAGCACCATGGCCAAAAAAGCTCAGAAGATATTTAGAAAGCAAATAATTAAGGTACTGGCCGATAAAGGATACTATTCAGTCGGGGAGCTCAAAGCCTGTAAAAAGGCTAAAATGCATACCTATGTCGCCAAACAAAGATTTGCCAATAATACCGAAGACGAAGGATTCTATAAAGATAAATTTAGTTATGATTCAGAACATGACCATTATATATGCCCGGCAGGAAAAAATCTTTTGCCAGGCAGTTATCGAAAAACCAATGGTGAGCTAATCGGACGTAACTACCGAAACTACAAGGCCTGTAAAGACTGTGATCTGAAATCCCGCTGCACGAAAGCCCAACGCGGGCGAACAATATTCAGGCATATTGACCAAGAATTGCTGGATGAAGTAGATCAGCGAACATCCGAGAACAAGCAACTTTACGCAAGGCGACAAATGATTGTCGAACATCCCTTCGGAACTATCAAGCGAAGTTGGGGTTACAGTTATTTCTTAACCCGGGGGCTGGAATCGGTACGAACGGAAGCCTGCTTAAGTTTTCTGGCCTACAACATAAAAAGGGTAATAAATATCCTAGGAGTTAAGGAAATGATAAAGAGGTTGCAGCCAGCTTGAACTGGAAACGCAACCTCTTTAATATTTTTGTGATACTCTTCTATTTAGAGATGACTTACTG
Organism: Syntrophomonas sp.; assembly: GCA_039679805.1. Classification (GTDB taxonomy): domain Bacteria; phylum Bacillota; class Syntrophomonadia; order Syntrophomonadales; family Syntrophomonadaceae; genus JBDKUD01. Next base: position 1,562 of record JBDKUD010000093.1, read on the forward strand.
AGTTTATATTCGGAGATTAAGCTTTTTTGTCACACGGTCTGACGTCCCGGCGTAAACCGACTGTCGAATGATTCGACATGGATATGAAAGATTTGTTTTTGTCTAACCCTGCTATGAATGCAATACCTTGTAAACTAAAGAAAGATAGTTGCTGTCGACAATTTCACTCTTTATTAATTCCAACCTTATCTGATCATGCAAGTGTAAACTTCTAAATATTCTAGGAGTCTTTTTGCCAACTAAGCATGGAGAAATGACTAAACTTATTTCGTCTACAAGGCATTGCTCCAAAAGGATATTTGTTAACACACCACCGCTATCCGTTCTGATTACTTGGCAGCCATATTGAGTATTTAACACTTCAAAAGCTTTATTGTAGTCAACATGGTCGGTGCCGGCAATGATGAAATCATAATTTCTTTTTTTCAAATAATCCAGATAACCTTCCGATGTTGACTGCGAGACC
>JBDKUD010000346.1:0-2717 GCA_039679805.1 Syntrophomonas sp.
TATGAGTAAAGTGAAAGGCCAGCAAACTATTGAATGTTCAGTTAGCAGTTGCAGCTATCACGACAATAGGTTCTGTACGTTAAAAAGTATTAAAGTTGCTCCCTGTAGCCATGTAAATAATGGGATACCTGAAGATGAAACTTTGTGTGCGAGTTTCGAAAAAGGCGGTAAGATGTCCTAAAGACATCGGGAAAAGGATTTATAACAGCTCTTTTAAAACAGGGGGATAGTTCCCCCTGTTTTAATTATTAATCATGGTTTTTAAATCCTGAATTCTATCTTCAGCCTGGCGGTTAATAATCGAACTTCCACCTTTTCGTACAATTGAACTGCGAAAATGTTTTAATGCTTCTTCAGCTTTGCCGGTACGCAAACTTAATTCTCCCATGAGAAGAGTAAGCTTCTGATCCTGCTCCAAAGAAGCATTTCGCTGCGAACCATAGTATGATTCTTGGAAATTATCCAGAGCACAGGTTGATGCATAATCAAACATCTCCTGGTCTTCAGCATCATTATATAACCATGATAGACGCAGCCACACATTGGCAATTCGGGCACTATCGGGTTTACTGGTTTTTAGATTATTTAGAGCCAAATAATAGGCAGTAAATACTTCGTTAAGGTTACGGGGGCTGCTGAAATATGGGTTAATCTTTTCTTTCAACTGGGTATATTGCTCGTTTACATGCTTTTTGGTTACTTCTGAAACCTGTTTGAAGTCAAAATGAAAGTTAGCATAATAACAGTGTGGACAAACCCACATTATATACCAGAGGGGATTAAAATTAACAAACCGCTGGCGCATGTCAGGATCGACACACTGCAATTTTAATTTAGATGAACGCATCATTTTAACCGAAAAGCTCTTACCGCAAACTGGGCAGTTAGCTTCTTTATCAAACAAATAATCTTCATCTGTCGCCGGGGCTATAATGGAATAATGTTTGTGCAGAGGTGGGAAAAGAGAGCTATCCAGTAAAGGTAAATTATCATCTGCAGGTAAATTATCCGACAACAGATTACTGTCCGGTTCAAGTGAAGCATTAACGGTTGGTTCATTTTCATCTTCTATGGATAATGGGTGATGTTCTGGCTTTGGCTCTGATGCTTTATTATTATCTGCCTTTTTTAATTGACTGATTTCCTCATTCAACTGACGCTGGCGTTTGCTCATTCCTTTCATGATTCTGAAAGCCAGGCTGGGTTGCTCAGAAATAATCTGTTCAAAGTTATCCTCATTTATAGCAATGACCAGGCATTCGTCCAAGGCCTGGACAGTTGCATTTCTGGGCATATTTTCTAAAAGGGACATTTCGCCAAAAAAATCTCCTGTTTCCAGTGTATTTACCGGCAGCGAGAACCCATCTGCTGATTTTAGAGATACTTCAGCCTTGCCCTTTAACAAAATAAACATTTCATGTCCGGAATCACCCTCGGTAAAAAAAACTTCATCGGGTATATACCGCCTTAGAGTTCCTTTCTGAGCTAGCTTATTAACGTCAATCAAAATTGTGTAACCTCCTTTAGGTCATTGAACTTAAATATATCACAAAGTCTATTTCTATTTAGCTAAATTTAATTCCTTTGCATACCAGGATAAAATTACAAAAAGTTATATTTTATTGTTCAAACCAATTAATTTTGATATTTTGTTACGTATCTCGACTTAAAAAGGATAGTCAAAAGCACCAATATTATATTTGAATAAATACAAAAATATGACAAGTATGGAAGGAATAAAGACTGGTGTATCGAATGCATGTAATGAGGTGTTAAATAAAATGTTTGATTTTGATAATATAGATCGGCGTTATATTCTTGCAGGGATAGTAATTATTCTGATTCTGGTTTTTGCTGCCGGGATTAAATATAGTAATGTCAGGAATGCCAGGCAATTGGAAGAGCAGAAGCAGCTTGATGAACTGGTCAAGAAAGACCAGTCAAAGACGGAATCGCAAACAGAAAAGGATATCCAGGTCTATGTGACCGGTGAAGTTAAAAATCCCCGGGTATGTAAGTTAAAATCGGGGGCACGGGTTATTGATGCTGTGGAACAGGTCGAATTATTACCTGAAGCTGATATTAAAAATATTAATATGGCCAGGGTTTTACAGGATGGTGAAGCGGTAGTGATTCCGGCAGTGGGGCAGAGCATGACTGCCACTAATTCCTCAGGAGGACTAACCAACAACGCTCAATTATCGTCCTCTCCGGCCGGGTCAAGTTCAGGTATGGTGAATATTAATTCAGCTGCGGTGAATGAGTTGGATGAAAGACTTCCGGGGATAGGACCTACCTTGGCCCAGCGAATAGTAGACTACCGGACCTCCAACGGACCATTTGCCAGTGTAGATGATATAAAGAATGTTAGCGGGATTGGAGAAGGGAGATTTGCTGAGATTAAGGATATAATAACGATCCGATAAACTCATAGAGGTCTTGTTATAGAATCAGCTAGGGCGGTGAGGTATATCCAGTGCAGCGACGTTGGCGGAGGCAGTAAGAAACACCCGGCGAAGTCCGAGCGGGGGATGGGGACGAACGCCACGGATGGCGTGAGCGCGTAGTTGAACACGGATGTGAATCTACGCGGTGCCCCATCACCCGTGAGGCAAGCCGTTGGTGTTTCCACTGCCGGAGACTGGAGTAAACTGGATATGCCTCTCCGCCCGTCGCTTTTCCACACCACTTTTAATAATCTGGCGGGAAATTGGATT
>JBDKUD010000394.1:0-5870 GCA_039679805.1 Syntrophomonas sp.
CTGTGCTGAAACCCGTCCTGGCAATGACATGCTGACAAGTGCGCCTATGATGCAACCAGTTTTAGCGACACTAATCGGGTTCTTTGCAGTTAAACTCCAAAACTTTTTACTTTCAGTCATGAGTAAAACGAAGACGTTCCGTAAAAAACAAGGCAATAAAAACGATCGTTTCATGTGTGGTGGTTTAGTTATGGTATCGTCCGGACTTAAAATTTGTTCCTTATTCCCTTGTCCTGCTCATCGAATACAGACAGGAATGCCAGGACGACACTGTTTTATTCATTTTTTTGTTTATTCTCGTTTTCCAGCAGTAAGGTTCATTTGCCATAAAGATATTGACCATCCCATACCTTATATATTCATAGTCCAGTCTGGCTTCCTGCCCTGGCCTTATCGGGGTTGATGAAACTTCTTCGATCAATTGTTTGGGCGACTCGTCCATACACACAACCGGATAATCTTCATCGTACGGCAGCTTGTGTATATCCAGCACATGTTCCATGTTGGCTACAAATTCGCTGCTTTGTTCCGGCGGGATTAACCAGCCTTTTGCCTTCCAAGGCTTAAGTTCGTTTTTTTTAGAACGTCCCTCACTGTTACATGAGAGATATAGTCAATATAATTCAACTCCACCCATCTTGTCGGCCAAGAGCCTCCATGACTGTTTGGCAACTACCCAAGGCGGTTCACTGCAACAGAGTGTTACCAATTTGGCTTCAATGTCACTGAAGTTAAAAGCAATAGAAGACTGTTTCTCGCAGTCCTCTATTGCTTTAATCTTTATAGTGAAAAATCTATTCCAGTAGGACAAAATTGCCACCCCAGTTATTGTTTTGTTCCAACAGGGTGTTTTGGCTTAATATACTAGTTGGAATACCATATATGTAAAACTGGTCTTTTATTGCAATATCCTTTCTATCAAGTCCAACCTTAGTATATGTGAATTTGTTGTAAATAGCCGGATTACTTATCTTATCTGCCTTATTTACACCCGATTCTCCAGGTTTCAGAACAATAACTAAACCATGACGTTGAGGCAAGCTACGTAAATATCCAAACTGTTTATTACGTCTCAAATCGTCCCACCGGAGCCCTTCAAATGCAAATTCAACATAACGCTCATTTAAAAATGCGGTCATAAATTCTGTCGCAGATGACAAACTGGTAACTTTTAATCCATAATTATTATCAGCACCGGGTTGAATTTCTGCTCTTTGTCTGATTTTTCTAAGCGCATCCATTGCTTCGTTACCTTTTCCTATTTGACTTGCAGCTTCCCCAAAATTCAACAATACTTCTGCGTAACGAAGGCCAACGCCGGCTACGGTGCAATAACCATTAGGCGCATTTGCTCTTGTAACAGTTTTGTCGATTGATTTTATCCGATAGAAACTACTTTCAGTAATATAACCTTGTGCTTGATAAAGATTAACATTATTATTAGTGCCCTGAACACCTTGCCCTAATGTATTCAAATCTGATATTGAAGTGAAATATGTCCACAGGTACTCGTTGTTTGTCTTCATATCTGCAATATATTGCACGGTGTCGCCATTATAATAAATCGTAGCATAAAATCTTTGATCCCGATTTTTAAATAGCGTAGCTAAATCACGGGATCCATCCGTCCAAGCACTTCCATCTTTCATTGGAAATGCCTCAGCCAGATCAAGCGTAGGCATATCATGTCCCCAATCGGCTCCAGAATAATTTATTGGTCGTACTGCGTTTTGATAATATGCAGCATCCGGGTATTTATATTGCCTCAACATTATCGCTTCACTATTGGGTTGCTTATCCCATATATCTTCGTAAACAGGATAGAGGCTATTGCCACTTTTTGTACATTGATCTAATGCTGCCTTATTTGCGTCATAGGCATTCTGCCAGGTAACTCCAACTTTTCCTTCCCAAAGCGGACTGGCAAAAAACAATAAAACACGTCCCTTAAATGCCAATGCCGCAGTTTTGCTTATTTTTCCAAAATCACTTCCGGTCCAATTGTCAGGAAGATCAGTTGCTGCATCATCTAAATCTTGTATAATTTGGCTGATACATTCAGATGTTTTGCTTCTTGGTACTTGCAATTTTGTCAAATCAGAAGTAGGTTGTTGTGATGATAAAATAAGAGGAACGCCTCCATAAGATTTTACCAATTTGTAATATACCCAGGCCCGCCAAAACAAACCTTGTGCTTTAATTTGCTTTTTAGCAGTTTCATCAAATGTTGCATTATCAATGTTATCCAATAGAATATTGATAGTCCTGATGCTACTATAACAGCTGTTCCAAATATTATATGAATCATAAGTTGCTGTACCTAATAACCACCCGTCAGTAGTTCCATGTGGTTCATAAGCCTCGTCAGTACTATTTCCTGTACCCGAAACATTGCCCGGCATTTGACCGTTGTAGATATTAAATAAATAGGCGTTAGCCGATATTGGATCTGACCATACCTGACCAGGATTAACAGCATTCAGGTTATCTTTATCTAAAATGTCGACGCAACCACTTAGGATTAGCAACAATGCAATCGTGCATATTAGAGTACACGCTTTTATAATTGTACGTATCTTTTTCATAATTGACTATTTTTCAAGGTGATTAGTTAAAACTTCACGTTTAAACCTAACATAAATGTTTTCATCAAAGGATAAGAGCCAACTCCATAAGTCTCAGGATCCCCATCTTTATATTTGCTCAACAAAAGCAAATTAGTCGCTTGTACATATAATTGGCACGAATTAATACCAACTTTCTTAATTAACATGGTGGGCAAAGTATACCCCAGGTTAATATTTTTAAGTCGTACAAAGCTTGCATCTTGTAAGCTAAACGTTGACGTAGCTGCAAATGAAGTACTTTGGGGCTGCGCGTCAGCAAAAATCTTCGGGAATGTACTTTTTGTAGGATTTTCCGGCGTCCATGAGTTTTTGAAATATATAGGAGTCGATCTCATACCGCTCCACCAGTATTGTGCCCGATCTATTGTATAGCCTCCTTCTCCGGCAAATTGAGCATCTAAACTAAACCTTTTCCAACCCAGATTCACGAGCAAACCGTAGGTATATGGCGCATTTTGAACCCCATTATATTTGCTAACTACAATCCGATCGTAACTGTCAATTCTTCCATCAGGTTTTCCATCTCTGTTAGGACCATTAATATCAGCAAAATTCATCATTCCCAACTCGGGGGTAGACCCCTCGATAAGATATCCAGCAGGTAGTTTATCAAGATCTTCTTGCGTTCTGAGTATTCCCAGAGCTTTATATCCGGTCTGATAGCTCATAGTCTTGCCTAGGGGATCATCAACAGGCAATGTCCCATTGGCAACATCCCATTTTTTAACTTTGTTCGTTGAATATGCGAAATTTGCTTTTACATGGTATGAAAAATCGCTGCCAATCTTGTTTCCATATCCTATTTCAATTTCAAAACCATGAGCATTTACAACACCATAGTTTTCTTTTGGCATTGAAGCTCCAAACTCTCCCGGTACTGCAAGAATACGACTTCCTAAAATATCAAATGTATGTCTGTAGTAGTAATCAACATTCAGTGAAAGATGATTAAGTAATTGCATATCGAGACCACCATCAAATGTTCTGGAAGTTTCCCACGTTAAATTAGGATTTGAAATACCACCATAGGAAAGTCCGGTATTAAATTTTCCTCCGCTATAATAGCCACCACTTATTGCATATTGTTCGAGCCAACCCCATCCGCCAATATTATCATTACCCGTTGTACCGACAGAACCACGAACTTTTAAAAAGTTGACAAATCTTGTAGCGGATTTAAAAAAATCTTCACTACTAACCACCCAACCAACTGATAACGAAGGGAAGAAACCCCATCTTTTGGCTGGAGAAAATTTCAAAGAACCGTCTTCTCTGAACGAGGCAGAAAGTAAATACTTATCTTTAAAATTATAATTAATACGACCCGCGTAAGATAATCTTGAATCAAGATCTTCACCCCCACTACCATTTTTATCACTTGAATTACTGCTTGTTGCGAAATATTGATCGATCGGATAAAGAGGGAAATTGTTCCTCTGAGACCAAACATTCCAACTATAGTATTCGTATTGCTCATACATCAGCATTGCATCGATATGATGATTTCCAAAAACACGTTCATAGTTTAATTGTCCATTCAATTGATATGATTTTTGTCTGGTGTTTGAACTGTTTATCCCAGGTGTTGCCCCGGGTGGACTACTGACAACTGGCGTTACAATCTCATTTGTATATATATAGCTGTGGGTGCCTGTTGTTTTAAATTGGTAAGCAGTAGTACTTTTGAAGTATTGCTTCGAATATGAATTAACAATATTGTTGCTATAATTTAGTTTTGCAGTTAATCCTTTTATAAAAGGAACTTTATAGTCTAAGTGCAATGATACGTCTGTACGATCAGTAGGATTATGAGTGTATCCTCCATTCTTCATTATCTCAGGTACGTTACCAACCCATCCTCCATATACAGGTTTACCGTCAATGTATGGGGGTACATTTATTAATATTCCACCACGCATAGCAGCCCACATGCCGTATAAACTCAAATCCGCATCACCGACAAAACCCATTTTATTTCTATTTTCGTTAATTGTTGCAAGGTCTAAACCAACAGTCAGATCTTTGGTTATTTTCACATCCACAGTACCACGTAAGTTAACCTTTTTATAATTCACCTGTGGCATAAAGCCTTCTTCCTTATAAAGAGAACCCCCAATATAATAAGTCACAATATCATTGCCTCCGGATACGCTCATATCCCCTTTCACATTCCATGGTTTTTTATAGAAAGCATGAAACCATGCCAAGCCATCCGGATTCATTTTTTCCACATAGGCTTTCTCATCAGCATCTACGGATCCTGGTAGTATCATATTCCACAGATCTAAGGATTCTCCTACAGACAAGAAAGCTCTTGTTGGGCCAAGCCTTTCTGTTGACACCGAAGTATTTAAATTAATGACAGGTTTCCCTATTTTACCAGTTTTTGTAGTAACAAGTATAACCCCACCCGAGGAACGCGAGCCATAAATAGCCGCAGCTGCAGCATCTTTCAAAGCAGTAATGCTTTCCACTTCATTAGCATCCAAAGCATTAAATGCATTAGCATCTCGTACTACATTGTTTATAACATATATAGCTGGTTGTGAATTGAAAGAAGAAGGAAAACGAACTCTTATATCAGAACTCACTCCCGGGACTCCTGTACCGCTTTGGACATAAACACCAGACAATCGTCCCTGAAGAACATTAGATAGATTTGATGAAGGTATCTTCGATATCTCATTACTGTTTATGGATGTAATAGCTGCTGTGAGTGATGCCTTTTTCTGGGTTCCGTAACCTATTGCCACTACTTCTTCAATGCCGAAGGTTCCTTCTTCCATGGTCACGTTCATGGTCTTTTTGCCGGCAACAGCCACTTCCTGTGATTTCATTCCCACGAACGAGAAAACCAGAATAGCATCGTATGGTACATTCGGTAAGGAATAGCTTCCTTGTGCATCGGTAATAACCCCGGTGGAGGTTCCCTTTATAACCACCGAAACGCCCGGCAATGCTTCTCCCGATGCATCGGTTACTTTCCCCGAAATTTTAAATGCCTGCTGTTGCAAAGAGAAAGTGACATTTGCCTGAGAAGAGGGAGACAAAACAATCTGCCGGTCGTATATTTTATAGGCGATTCCTGTTTTTTCAAGCAAGGTGGCCAAAATTTCATCGATGGTTTTGTTTTGCACGTCAATATCCATCTTCTTTGACAGATCGATCAACTCGTTGTTGTACATGAAATAATAATGGGAATTGTCCTCGATATGATTGAGGATTTTGCCAAGGGTTGTATTC
>JBDKUD010000063.1:0-17775 GCA_039679805.1 Syntrophomonas sp.
GTCTTAATTTATCAATTAACCCAGGGAAAGCAATTACATCAGGTGCACAGCCAGTTGGCGTGGTATCGCGTTCTCTATATACATTTAAATATCTTAATTCTAATGGATCCATTCCAATTTTTTCTGCCAGTTCATCAATCAATACTTCTGATGAGAACAAGCTTTGCGGTGAACCATAACCTCTGAAAGCTGAACCCCAGGCATGGTTGGTAGCAACTGTTCTGCCTTCACCTCTGATATTTGGAATGCTATAACCTGCACCTATGAACTGGTGACCTCTCATTGTAACAAGGTCGCCAAATTCCATATACGGACCATGGTCACACGACCAGTCTGATTGCATGGCAACTAGTTTGCCATTCTTATCAGCACCCATCTTGACAGTGAGGAAGAATGGTGATCTTTTTCCTGTATAAGTTATCTGCTGGTACATGCTGAATTCGAGGTATACAGGCCTCTTGGTAACAAGTGCGGCAACACCTAAGAGACCTTCCATGGTCGGACTGAATTTATATCCAAAAGTTCCTCCGCAATTATTCTGTACAATGAATAATTTTTCTAAAGGAATACCAATACCTTCTGCAACCATCAAAGCATGCAGATGGATACCTATACTCTTTGAATGAACTATTAAATTTCCTGCGTCATCAAGGTATGCAAACCCTACATCCGGCTCAATAGGAAGGTGCGGCTGTCTTCCAACATAAAAATCATCCTCAATCACATAGGGCAGTTTTTCAAATAAGGGTTCAACCTCATCGCCTTTTACGGTCTTAGTTTCAAAATAAACATTTGGAGTACCAGGGTGTATTTCAATTGCATCTTCAGCCATAGCTGCAGGTGCACTCATATATGCCGGCAGTTCTTCCAATTCAACCTTAACTTTTGCTGCTGCCTGTTCTGCCTGGTAAGGAGTATCTGCAAGTACCATAGCAATAGCGTCACCAAACTGGAATACCTTCTTATCATTAAGAATTGGTCTTTCTTTACCATCCCCTTTATTCTGCGGGAATGCCAAACCATTGATTCTGTTTGTTCCAGGAACGTCCTTATAGGTTAAAACCCTGAATACTCCCGGCATTTTCTCAGCTTCTTTAGTATCTATGGAAATAATATTGGCATGAGACACTGTCGCTTGTACAAGCTTGATGTGCAGAGTATTTTCAGGAAGTTCTTTTATTTGCAAATCTGCACCATAATTCCAGGTTCCAGTAACTTTTGCTTCAGCGGATGGACGGACTAATTTTGATCCAATCATACTGTCGCCAGTCTTCAGTTTAACCCACAAATCTTCTTTTTTAATTTCACCTCTCATTAGCTTGGCAGCATCCATAACTGCATCCACTAATGGTTTATATCCTGTACATCTGCAGAGATTTCTGTTGGCCTGGAACCAAGCTCTTACATCTTCTCTAGTGGGATCCGGGTTTTTATCCAATAAAGCTTTAGCGGAAACAATAAATCCCGGAGTACAGAATCCGCATTGAGCAGCACCGTGAACCATCCAAGCAAGCTGCAGGGGATGGAGGTCATCCTTAGTGCCTACACCTTCAATGGTAGTAATCTGAGCATTATCCGGCATTCTTTCCATTGTGTAAAGGCAGGATCTAACCGGCATGCCGTCCCATATAACCGTACATGCGCCACATTCTCCTAACCCGCCGCAACCAATCTTGGTTCCTGTGAGTAAGAGTTGTTTTCTCAATACATTTGCGAGAGTTTCTTCCGGATCCGCTGTGATTAATTTTTTAACTCCATTTATAACTAAGGTTTTTTCAATCATGTGATCATCTCCTTGTTTTATTCTTAAACTGTCTAGAAACTAGTACATGAACCTAACCTATGCTTGAACTGCAGCATTATCCGCAGCTGCATTTAAAGAATCCGCTTAAACTTGCACCTAATTAAACAATTCTGAAAACTTTGCTGCAAGTGCCTTTTTCTTGTTTAGGTTGGCCTTGGTTTCATCCATGTACTCTATTGCCCTGGTAGGACAGTATTTGGCGCATTGTGAGTCGCCATCGCACAGGTTGCACTTCATTATTCTCTTTTTAGTGGTGCTGTAGTGAATATTTCCCATAGGACAAGCGCTAGCACAAACTTTGCATCCAATACATTTACCCGGATCAGATACAACCGCACCGTTTTCATCTCTCGACATAGCTCCTGTAGGACAAACCATCATACACGCAGCATCTTCACACTGCATGCACATTATCGGTACTGAAACTTTCACCTCTTCAAACGTTATTACGTTTACTGCGGAATTTGGGCAAACTGCCTCACAGGTCTTACAGTTGTTACATTTCTTAGGAGAAATCATTAAAATTTTGCTCATGATTCCCTGGTTACCGCATTTGCGATACCAGTTGCACCTCCTTTAAGTAGTTAATTTTGTTGTTAGCAATTTAGAGCAGCTTTCAACTACTACTTAATTTGCAAAATTCGTGCCAACAAAAAAACCTCCGTCAAAGTACGGAGGTATCGGAATATAATTAATATTTATTAATTAATGTTCCGTTATGGAACATTAATTATCGGAATTATATTGTTAGAAATTGGAACACTGCTCTGTTTCGGAACATTTATTTAGAAAATTATGAATTATGAATTGTGAATTTTGAATTAATATGTAGAGAAGCTGAAGCTTCTCATTATTCCAAGGAGGTCTAGCTATACTAGACTTATCTCATATTTATTTTCCTACCTAGTGGTGTATGCCCTGTGGGTATATCCTTACGTGCATGGGGGGTGCCCATGTCGCATTAAAAGTGCTCCTGGAATTCTCCGTTTATCCGTTATAGTCTTCTATCAACACGCGCATAATTCCGCCGCAAACCATGCCTTCATCTTCGGCGATTTGACCTGTCATATCGATATCATAAATCTTTGACCCGCCGCTTCCTATCATCTGCCGGGCAATATTAATAACTTCTCCCTCAGCACATCCACCGCCAATACTTCCCAAAAGCTTTCCATACGGCCATACCAGCATTTTAGCTCCTGCTTTTCTCGGCACCGAACCTTTGGTGGCAATTATTGTAATAAGTGTCTTTGGGTCCACCGTATCTTTACATAGTTCTTCCAATACCGGCCTGTCAAGTTCAGGCCAATTTACCTTAACAGAAGTCGTACCGTTTATTGCTGTGCTTACCAGCCTTCTATAGCTAATGACCTGAGCTATTATGGATATTGCAATTTCTTCAGGTGTAACTGCTCCTATTTCAAGGCCAATGGGAGCATTAACCGTATTTATCAGTTCAGTCGGGTAGCCTTCATTTAAAAGCTGTTCTTTAACAATTTTTACGCGCCGTTTAGAACCAATCATTCCTGTATACGCTGTTTTATAGTTCAATACCTGCTTCAGGCAATCAAAATCATGCCGATGTCCCCTGGTCACAATAACTACGAAAGAAGATTCATTCAAATTAAGCTGAGCGAAGCATTTATTGAAGCTCTCACAAATTACCTGCTCAGCATCCGGGAATCTTTGCTGGTTGGCGAACATTGGCCGGTCATCAACAACAGTAACTGAAAATCCAACTTTAGAGCCAAATTCAGCTAAAGGTTTAGCAATATGGCCGCCGCCCAAAATTATGAGGCGGGATTCCGGAAAATATGGCTCAATCAAAATATTTGCCCCATTCGCAGCCTGAATATATTGAAGGTTTCCTGTCTGCAAAGCAAATTGGGCCTTATTAACAGTTGACTCATCCAGGTAATGAATGGTATCGGAAGTGTGTAACTGCTCTTCGGTAAGAATAAATTTTTTATGTGCTTCTCCGCTGTCTCCATCATTCATTAATGTGGCCACTACAGCTTTTTTCCCTATATCCAATTCATTTTTCAAGCTCCTGTAAATATCTGAACTCATTCTCTTATACCCCTCTTCCAATTTAACTCTGGTTTACCTGCACTTGCTCCCACTGCCATCTGCGGCATTTTATATCCCAGCTAAGCTGGTTTACACAGCCATAAGGCTGGCTTATCTTAAATACATCCTGCAAGGGAAAATTTAAAAGTTTACTTAATATCACTCTGTTTACTCCTGCATGGCTTATAACCAGAATGTTTCCCGCAGTATTAGCGGTAATATATTCGAAGGCCGGCATGACCCTTTTTTGCAGCTGTGCAAAACTTTCTCCCCCGGGAGGAACAAAGGTATCAATATTTGCACCCCTTATTTCATACATTTCGCGAAAATGGTCTTTAATATAATCTATTGTCTGGTTCTCCCAATCCCCCATATTAATTTCCTTTAATTCAGCAATGACTTCCCTGCTAATACTGCTGCCCTCAAGCAGGATATCCGCAGTTTGCAAACACCTTTTTAACGGGCTGGTATAGGCTTTCTCAATTTCTATACCTGAAAAATACTCCTTTAGCCTGGTCACTTGCCCAATACCGGCATTACTTAACGGCAAATCAGTTATACCTATATAACGTTTTTCAATGCCATAATCGATCTGTCCATGTCTTAACAGGAATATTTTTCTATCCATATATAAAGCCTTGGCCTGCTGCCTCAATTTTTTTTATTATTTTATAGGCGGCATCCCTTCTATTTTCTATCTTTCTTAAAACTTCAGGGTTATCCGGACATTTATTGAAGGAATGATTGAATCTTTCCTCAATGAATATTAATTTATCTTCCCTGACAAGTTTATCTGCGAGATACAGTATTTCACCTTCTGTAATTCTCACTGTATCATCTATTTCAATATCAGTATGACTGCCTATGATAGAACCTACCTTCCCATACCCAATCTCCTGCAAAATCTTTTCTCCTGCCCGGGCATGGTTTTTTTCCTTCCTGGCTATATCATGAAGCATCGCCGCAGCCTTTAAGGCACATTCATTAAGTCCGTATCCTAAGTTATCCAGACTGCGTAAAATTTCAACCGACACCTCGGCAACTTTCCGGCAATGTCTTATAATATTTTCCGGCACCTGGTATATGTCCAAAATGCTGCAGCACTCTTCCATATCAGGTGCAGCGGCATTAAAATATTCCAGCAGTTTTTCATAGTCTTCTTGAGTATCCATATCCATTAGTATTGTCTTGTCAGAAACAGGTACGGATATTGAATCATAAGAAAATTCTTTTAAAATACTCTTCAGTCCGCCTTCCCCGTTACTGCTTAAAATTGCCTCCCTGTACTTGCAGCCTATCAGCGGAGGATGCCCCGTTGTGCCGCAAAAATCAGGGTATATGACACCTTTACCGCTTTCCAGATACTTATTTTTCAGTACTTCGATTGTATTCTTCTTTACCAGAGGAATATCCACCGGCTGCATAAAAAAAGCTGAAACACTAGTATCCAAAGCTTTTACACCTTTTCTTACCGAGGTAAACATTCCTTCTGCAAAGTTTTCGTTTTGGATGCACGTCGTACCTGAATCCTTAAGTTTTTCTGCGACTTCACTGCCTTTGTAACCTGCTACAACGATAATTTTATTAATTCCGGCGTTTTTATAAGTATCAATAATTATTTCGATGGCTGATTTTTCCCCAAATTTCAGAAACGGTTTAAAACTCCCCATTCTTGAGGAATAGCCGCCAGATATAATAATTGCTGCAATGCTGGCATTTTTCATATTCCGGTTCCCCTAAAATCGCTGATTTTTCTTTTTACCATACTATTGATTATTTTTTCCGGCTTGCTGTCAGGATTTGCAATTACTGCAAAATCCATTTTGTACCCGAGCTTTTTATATAACAATGTTTGCATACTTTCTTCAACATCTTTTATAATTGCTTTATTTTCTGATGCAACTTCAATTTTGAGAAGATTTTGATCTGTAATACTGGCTTTGTAATCCAAAACATCCTTATATTTTAAGATCGTTTCATCCAGTTCCCGGAGATATAGGAATTGTCCCCCACCCAATTTCACACGGTTATCCGCTCTCCCCAACGCTCTGGTCATAGTTCTCAGAAATGTACCGCACTCACATGGGGCCGAAGAAAATGAAGCTATGTCGCCAGTCCGGTAGCGAATTAAAGGCATTGCCTGTCTGGTTAAGGTTGTAAATACTATTTCCCCGTATTGTCCGTCTTCAACCGGCTTACCTGTATCCGGATCAATAATTTCAAAAAATATATCTGCCTCTCTTAAGTGGTAGCCGTTCAAAGCTCCGCATTCAACTCCTCCGCCATAACCCATTTCTGAAGAACCATAATGCGTAAAGACCCTGCAACCATATATATTGCTTAGTTCGCTTATCAAAACTTCCGGTACGTAATCAGCACTTAAGAGCACTTTTTCTATATTGTTTTTAAAGATTTCACTGTGAATCCGGCTAAAATACAGTACCTGCATTGGTATTCCAACAATTGCGTTTATCTTGTTTTCAATTATAAATTTGGCTGTTGCATCAGGATTGACCATGACTCCCTGTACAAAATTCACAACGTCTGAAATATCCAATGACTTTTTGATTACATCACCCACACTCCCATAAGAGTTTCCCGGGAAAAGAACAAGCACCCTGTCCTGCTTGGAAAGCATCGGTTTGAAACCGTATTTAAAAAAATCAACTGTCAGTTCAAGATCTGCTTCTGTGAAAAATATTCTTTTTTCTTCCCCGGTAGTACCGGAACTTGTTATGGTTATTATCCTTTTAATCTCTCTTTGAGGAACGCACACGAAATCAAATGGATTTTGCCCGATATGATGCGGAAATGTGAATGGAATATCCTGAAAACTGTCAAAGGAGTCAATCCTGTCTTCCTTAATATTCATTAAATGTTGCTTGTAAAATACGCTGTTTTTCCTGGCATATGAAATAGTCTCTTTTAATTTATCTAATTGATATCTTTCTAAAGCTTTTTGGCTTTCCCCCATACCAATTTTCTGCATTATCCAGCTTTCAAGCGGCGTCCGTTCCATAGACTATTCCTTTCTCAGTATCCAGGTTTATTCCCGGCATCCGAATTCATAATCGTGATTCATCAGAATTTCTTGTATCTTTTCGTAACTTTTCATCAGTACATTACCGCATTTTAATTTATATTCCTGCTTGGTATTCCAATCTGTAAAACTGACTACGCCTATCAAATCGCTGCATTCGTTACCGCCAAACTCTGCTTCAAACCATTCAGAATATTCATCAACCATACCGGAGTACCCTGGTTTGGGATATTCAAGGTCATTCCCTTTTCCTGCATAAAGGCCCAGGATCGCAATTCCCGCTGTCAGCACTCCACATATCTTCGGAGCACTGCCAATACCTATACAAAAACCATTTAAAGCTCTTAACAAGTCCTCATTCTCTTTTTCTTCTTGATCCAGTGCCATTTTCATCATAATTTGAGTACAGCGATAGCCTGCATTGAATAGCTTAAACATTTCAAAAGCCATATCATCCATGCTCTGTCCCCTCCCTTTTCAACTATAATAAAAGTTCAAGGTATCTATTATTCAGGCCAAGCAAAAAAGTTTATTTATCCTCCAGTCCTTTTTCGACCTCCAACATCTTGCCCAGGGCCAGATCCTCGCCGATAAATACATTATTACACTTAGGGCACTTCAACAACTCCACTTCAAAATGCCCTCCCAGGTAGGTAACATTTACTTTGCTTTTGACCAATTTTTCCTTGCATTTATCACATACCCATGACATGTCATGTTCATTTACCACATTCATAAGATCTACTCCTTCACTATTTCCATTCTGTGGCTGTAAACAGTTATTATTTGCATCCCGTCTTCTTGTTCTTTATACCGTACCCAGTAAGTTACATTGTCAATTCGCAGATTTGCCAGATAGCTGGAATCTTCAGAATTGAAAAAGCGTTGTCCGGTTATTTTGGAATGTGCCACAACTTTTTCAATATCTTCAAAGAAGATAAACCTTTTTTCCAAGTCACTCTGTATTTCTGGTGAAATGATTAAATTGTATTCGTTTTTTTCTGTTAAATTCATCCGATCTTCACCCCAATTCTCTTAAGAGTTTGTTTTTCAAGACTGCCCTGTTTGCATGTTGCTAGGATAGGTTTACATCACCCTTTGCCAAATCCACAGTTCGGGTATCTGCAATCTTTACAGCCTGAACATAATCCTCCGTGAGCATATCTGATAATATCTTTTCTTTCAATTCTTTCGCCTGCCGCCAATCTCGGTACCACCAGATCAAAGATGGTTCTTTTGTTATACATAACACATCCCGGCAGCCCTAATACCGGAATATCCTTAATATACGAAAGCAGGAACATAGCTCCCGGCATCGTGGGAGCACCATAAGACAATATTTGTGCTCCGGCCATCTTTACTCCGGTTGGGGTAACATCATCAGGATCAACTGACATCCCTCCTGTAACCAGGATAATATCTGCTCCTTCTTTTATTAATGTCTTGATAGATTCTGCTATCATATTGGGATCATCTTTTGAAAAAATCTGATTGATTACTTCAGATCCCAATTCTTTGAACTTTTCAATAAGAACCGGGCCAAATTTGTCGGGAATTCTTTTATAATATATTTCATTTCCGGTTGTCACAATACCGGCCTTTAATTTAAGCAAAGGCATTACCTGAATAATCGGATAATTATCTGAACAAATCTTTTCCATTGATGCTATCTTTTTTTCTTCTATTTTTAACGGTATTATTTTTGTAGCGGCAACAATCGTATTCACATCAACTAATCTATCGGAATGAAGTGTTGATAGAACAATTTCTTCTATAGAATTAATTGCGAATAATGCTTCTAAATTTACTTTAAGAAGTCCCATACGGTTTACCAAAAGATTTACTTTCCCCTCGCATGGCTCAGTAAATGTTATACCCTGGCCAGCAGCTGCTCTTGCCATTCTGATGGCCGCTTCATTTTCGTGAATTTCACCTTTTTTGTACTCCATAGCAAATATGTGTTCTTTCCCCATGTTTAGTAATCGGGGAATATCCTCGTTTTTTATGATATGCCCTTTTTTGAATGCTGCACCTTTGGACTTACCTGGGATAATTTCTGTCATATCGTGCGCTAGTACCATTCCAACAGCCTCTTGGACAGGTATAATCTTCATGTTCTCGGTCCGGCGAAAATCGCGGCGCCGATAGGACGAGACTACATTATATTGCTTCATTAAACATTACTCCTAATTACATAGTTTGATTTATTTAAAAGAACTTCCCGTTCTTAATGGTTTGCTGGAAAACAGCTCCTATTATTAAATAAGCAAAATTCGTACCAACAACCCGCTCCCGCGTCAAAGTACGGAGTATTCAAATATAATTAATAATATTTTTTAAGAATTGTTCCGCTATGGAACATAAATTATCGGAAATTATGTGTTACAAATTGGAACGGTGCTCTATTTCGGAACAGATCATCCTTATATTCTCCATTTTTCTGTAAAGGGTATTTCTCCCAATGCCTAGTGCTTGTGCAGCTAAAGTAATGTTTCCCTTGTATAAATCTAAAACTTTCATTATATGTTGTACTTCCACAACTTCCAGTTTCAAGTTTTCCTCCATTACTTTCAAGGTGGCAGGCGGTTGTGATTCATTTTGGGTTACCTCAGCTTTTGCTTTTGCATTGGTATAGTCGTCTGCCTTGATAAAGCTGTCAGGAATAGATTCAGTATTTATGATCAGCTCTATTATGTTTTCCAGTTCTCTTACATTTCCTGGCCATTCATATTCCAAAAAGGATTTCATAGTCTTCTCATTGATATTTACACTTTTCTTGTTAAGTTTCATAGATATTCTTTTCATAAAAAACTGACTCAGAAGGGGTATGTCAGCTTTTCTTTCCCTTAACGGCGGCAGCCTTACTGGAAGGACATTTAGCCTGTAAAACAAATCCTTACGAAAATTACCATTTTTCACCTCTTCATTCAGATCTTTGTTGGTAGCTGCAATCACTCTTACATCTACAACAATCTCCTTGACGCTGCCAACCCTGTTCACTATACCTTCCTCAAGGACTCTCAACAGACCGGTCTGCATATCCAACGGCATTTCACCGATTTCATCCAAAAAAATCGTACCACCGTCTGCAATTTCAAATTTCCCCGGTTGACCGGTGCTTTTTGCACCTGTAAAAGCTCCTCCTTCATACCCAAACAGTTCAGATTCTATCAGGTTCCTTGGTATTGCACCGCAGTTTAATGCAACAAAAGGTTCATCCTTTCTGTTGCTGTAATTGTGTATTGCCTGTGAAAAAAGTTCTTTCCCCGTACCACTTTCACCCATAATCAACACATTGGATTTGCTATCTGCAATCTTTTTAGCATAATCAATAATTTGTACAAAATTCTTATCCCTGCCAATGATTTTGTCAAAAGTGTAAATAGCCTGATGCCCCATGATATTTTTGGCCATTTTTCTAACTTTTTTGACTTCCTTGAAAACAAAGACGATATTCATTAAATCTTGTTCGCCATCAAAATGCGGGTAAGCGCTTAAGTTAAATTGAGACTTGTTTCTCCTGGAATTCACGAACACATCCTCATCTGTAAAGCTCTTTTTATTAATGACTGAAGTTTTCACATTCTCCCAATTCTCCAGTAAATCCCATATTCTCATTAATTTCATTTCATCCGGGTGATAGCCAAACATGTCCGCAGCATAACGATTGACTGATTTTATATTACCCTCCAGGTCAGAGGTTAATATCCCCGTTTCTATCGAATCAGCGATAGTCTCGGTAAGCTTTTTAGCCATGGATAATTCTTCAGCGTATCTCTTTATATCCAGCATTTTTTCTATTGTATTAGAAGCTGCCACTACCATACCCAGCGTATGCGAGTTGACATATTTACTGTAACCTGTCAAATCAATGCACCCTATGATTTCACCCCGGGCATTTCGTATAGGCGCAGCTGAGCAGGTCCAACGCTTATATTCCCTGATATAATGCTCGTTGCCTGATACCTGTACCGGCTTGCCCTCGGCCAGGGCCGTACCCATGGAATTTGTCCCAATGCTGCGTTCATCCATATATGCTCCCGGCATCATTTTCAATGAAGAGGCCTCGTATAGAATACTTTCGCTTCCTAGTACACTCAGGATACAGCCTTCCTCATCGGTTAGTATTGGGAAGAAATTAGATCCTTTCACAAAATTACATAACTGGTTCATATAGAGCTCAGCCGTAACAATTAGTTCTCTCTTTTCGTCAAGCTTCTTTGAGAGCTCATGGCCATAAATGATCTTGCTGCTATATATCCGGTCTAATTCAACTTTATATCTTCTGCATCTTTCATGGGAATTTATAACATAGTCACTTTTTACAGCCATTTCTCCATAATTCATAGAATACCCTCCATCTTCCCTTATATCTAACTAAACAGGTATTACAACGATTATTTGTATAGTTATTCAGCATTTTCTTAGTGATGTTACCAAGATTAATAGCTCTTAGCGGTATTTTACAACTGTCCTCCACTTTCCCAGATATCGCTGGTCAATATTTCATTACAACACAAAATGACACGGTTTCCCGTGTCATTAGTAATGCTTAGTTAAAAACTTATTTAACGATAATACATTAAATAAATATTAAACCATGCACTTCTTTCCAACCACGGGAGGCTAAATAATTTCTTATTTAACCCATTAGCTTGCAATCATAAACAATCAAATTGTCCTTAGATTGATCAGCTCGAAGATATGGTATTTTTATTCACTTATTCTACATCTTTTTATATATCCTTGTGTTAAACAGTGTGAAATATCTGCAATACAAGGTTAAAGTTCAACATTACACAAGCTTCTCCAGCATAAACGCAAAATTGCCGAACCGGCCAGGGGCACAATTCGGCAATTTCAAATAGTTGTTAAACTATAAAAAAAGTTTTAACAACTAATGTGTTTGCATCCAATCCCCTTTCCATTATGGGAGGCTTACCCGTTTCCAATATAAGCCCTATGGACTTGAAAGCCATAGTCATTAACCGTAGGCTGACAAGTTCGGAGAAATTAATATTTAATTTTACAGCTATAATCTGATGCAATAAACATGCCAATTTACACTTAAAAACACTAAATTCTATCACACCCGGATAATCCGCGATTATCTTAGTCTTTCATTCTATTATCCAATAATCACTTTATCAATTTGGTAGGACATATGTATTACACTTTGTCTAATTAGTTGGTACATGTGTTCAGAAAACGTTAACACCCATAGATTATTATTTACAACATCCATAAAATATCATCATAGCTATTCACAAACAAGAGGGAAAAATACCCACAATTGAAATACAAGATATTTCAATATTGATTGCGATTTTGAATGTGATATGATTGCTTATGTAGCTGGATTGTAACATTAGGTGACTATTAAAATGCTTTTGAGGAGTTATGATGAATAAATCTGCGAATATAATCCATATAACTGAAAGTTTATGTCCGGTATGTTTGCAAAAAATACACGCAAAACATGTTTTGGTAAACGAAGATATTTACATGCAAAAAACATGTGCAAAGCATGGGGATTTTTCTACGATCATTTGGCAGGGGGAAAGTGAACCGTCGTATGCTTCATGGAAAAAGAATAAATGGCCAATACATCCTCAAAGGTGTCTGACTGAAGTAGAAAAGGGATGCCCTTATGATTGTGGTTTATGTGCTGAACACAGACAGCAGACGTGCTGCGTGCTGCTGGAAATAACGCAGCGTTGTAATCTGAAATGCAACTTTTGCTTTGCCAGCAGTGGAGGAGATATTGCAGATCCGTCCTTTGATACGATAAGAGAGTGGCTTAAAATCCTTGCCGAAGCCGGGAAACCTTTTATTCATATTTCGGGTGGAGAACCGACAGTTAGAAATGATTTACCTGAAATAATCAGAATGATAAAGGAGATGGGCTTCCCATATATACAATTAAACACCAACGGACTTCGTTTAGCACAAAAACCTGAATATGTAAAAGAACTGAAGCAAGCCGGATTATCCTCAGTCTTTATGCAGTTTGACGGAACAAAAGATGAGATATATCGGCAGCTTCGAGGACGAAATCTTCTGGCTGAAAAAGAAAATGCCATAAAAAACTGCGGTGACAATAACCTTGGAATTGTGCTGGTACCTACAATAGTTCCAGGAGTTAATGCGGATAATATTGGAGAAATAATACGTTTTGGATTATCAAAAGTTCCTGATGTGAGAGGAATCCATTTTCAGCCGGTAAGTTATTTCGGCAGATATCCAGCCCCTCCTCTGGACAATCAGCGTATAACTTTACCAGAAGTAATAAGGGGAATTGAGAATCAGACAGAAGGTAAATTTAAGGTTGAACATTTTGCGCCTTCGGGTTGTGATCATGCACACTGTGGTTTTCATGGGGATTTTGTTGTAATGCTTGATGGAAGTATAAAACATTTAACAATAAATAAAGGGGACGGATGCTGTTGCAGCGAAAAAACCAATTCTTCAGGGGTTGAAAAAAACAGGAACTTTGTGGCACGAAGATGGGTAAGAGAAAGTTCTCAAAATAATCAAAGTTTGAATAAACCTGACTATGAAATGGATGAATTTGATATCTTTCTTGCTCGAATCAAATCGCATGGCTTTACTATCACGGGAATGGCTTTTCAGGATTGTTGGAACATTGATCTTGAGAGGCTGCATGAGTGCAGTTTGCATGTATTAAGTCCTGAGGGTAAGATTATTCCGTTTTGTGCATATAATATCAGCAGTATAGAGGGCAAATCACTTTACAGGAAAAATGTTCTGTCCCTGTAATACGTTCCCTACCATTTACCCCTGGGTCCTTCCGAAAACCAGTTTTAATTTCGCAATACTAAAGGCGGGAGCTAGCTCCCGCCTTTTCGTTACTTTTACTACTATTAATCTTCATAAGAAGTCATGTCAGTTTTGTGCCTTTACGGCAAAGGGTACATTTTCCTCAAGACTCATATTCAAATAATTTGTTATAAATTTGGTTATATCTATATTACCAAACTTTAGAAAAAGATTAATGCTATTTGCACAATCTAACTACGTCTCTGGCAATAACCAGTTCTTCATTGGTAGGAATAATAAATATCTTAACCTTTGAATCAGGTGTAGACACATCAACTTCCTTACCACGAACATGGTTCTTCTCAACATCCATCTTGATACCCAGATAGTCAAGGTCCTTACAGACATTCTCTCTGATATCGATGGCATTTTCACCAACACCAGCAGTGAATACCAGACAATCACAACCATTTAATTTGGCAATATAATTTCCGATATATCCTTTTACCTTGTTGTAATAGACATCTAGAGCAACCTTGGCTTTTTCATTGCCAGCTGCTGCTGCTTCCAGAACATCTCTTAGGTCATTGGAAACACCGGATAATCCTAGCATACCAGATTTCTTATTAAAATAAGTATTGGCGGCAGCAGAATCCATGCCCAATTTTTCCATCAGGAAGAAAACAATAGCCGGGTCAACGTCACCGGAACGAGTACCCATTACCAGACCTTCCAGAGGAGTAAAGCCCATCGATGTATCTACTACTCTGCCATCTTTGACTGCTGCCATGCTGGCGCCATTTCCCAGATGCAAAGTGATTATTTTACATTCATTAAAGGGTTTACCCAGCATTTCTGCCGCCCGGTGGGATACATAGTAATGAGAAGTGCCGTGGAATCCATATCTTCTAACCCGGAATTTCTCATAAGCATCATAGGGGAGTGCATACATATAGTTTGCAGGTTCCATAGTCTGATGGAATGCAGTATCAAAAGCAACCACATGCGGCACATTAGGCATCAGTTCCTGACAGGCTTCGATCCCCTGCAGATTGGGTGGGTTATGCAAAGGTGCAATATCAAAACAATCTCTAATTACTTTTTTAACAGCGTCATCAATTACTACTGAATCGGCAAAGCCTTCACCGCCATGAACGACACGATGACCAACTGCACCAATCTCATCCATGCTCTTTACACATCCGTATTCTTCATTGACCAGAACCTCGAGCACCAGTTTCATACCTGCGGTATGATCTGGTAAATCCTTTTTAATAACTACTTCGTCTTTGCCCGCAGGTTTGTGTTCCAGAGTAGTTCCCGGAATACCTACGCGGTCAACCAGACCCTTCGCCAGTACTGATTCATCAGCCATATCAAATACCTGATATTTAATTGATGAACTGCCTGCATTTACAACTAGAACCTTCATTGGCATACCTCCTCAATATATTAAAAATGATTTTTGCGTATTAGTATAAGATGCTCCCTAGCCTAAAACTACTGATTAACAGAAGTTATAGCTACGAGATTAACAATATCATCTACATTGCAACCTCTGGAAAGGTCGTTAACCGGTTTAGCCAGACCTTGTAAAATAGGACCTACAGCCTCTGCCTTACCTAATCTCTGGGCAATCTTATATCCAATATTTCCGGCATTACAATCAGGGAATATCAGAACATTGCACTGACCGGCGGTGTCGCTGCCCGGAGCTTTGGATGCCCCAACTTTAGGAACAATAGCTGCATCAAACTGGAATTCTCCATCAACATTGAGTTCAGGGAATTTCTCTTTGGCGATAGCAGTAGCCTGAGCTATCTTGTCAACCACAGCATGGCTGGCACTTCCTTTGGTAGAGAAAGAAAGCATGCCAATCTTGGGCTCCGCAATACCGCAGAGGTTCTGGGCCGTAATTGCTGAAGCCTTAGCAAATTCAGCTAATTGTTCGGCAGTCGGGTCAATAGTTACAGCACAGTCAGCAAAAACAAATACTCCGTTGGCACCAAATTCGCAATTAGGAACTACTACAAGGAAAGCTCCTGATACGGCACTAAAGCCAGGGGCGGTTTTAATTATCTGCAAAGCCGGTCTTAAAGTATTCCCGGTGGTATTGAGGGCTCCGGCAACTTCGCCGTCGGCTTGACCCTTAAATACCATCATGGAAGCAAAGAACAGCGGATCCAGCATAGTCTTAGCAGCCTTGTCCATATCTACGCCCTTGCTTTTACGCATTTCGTAGAAAGTTTGTACATAATCATCATAAAAAGAAGCTTGGGCAGGATTAATAATCTCTGCTCCCTTAATATCTGCACCTATTTTACTGGCAACACCTTTAATTTCGCTTTCATCACCCAGAAGGATTGGATGTGCTAAATTACCATCTACAATAGCCTTTATAGCACTGAGTGTTCTTTCTTCCGAGCCTTCTGCAAGAACAATAGTCTTGGGGTTTTTGGATGCCTTTTCCCTAATTTGAGCTAATAAATCCATTTAATAACCTCCCTTAATTATCTTAATTTAAACATTAACTAATATTTATGATATTATATTGGCAATAAGGCACAAAGGAGTATACTGTATTGGCTGTTTTGGGTATTATTGCTGAATTTAACCCTCTTCATAATGGACATCTCCATTTATTGCAGGAGGCACATAACCATGCAGAATTTGATGCCACGGTATGTGTAATGAGCGGTAATTTCCTGCAACGCGGAGACCCGGCCATTTGTAATAAATGGGCTAGAACGGAAATGGCCTTGCAATCCGGGATTGATCTGGTGATAGAACTTCCTTTTAGCTTTGCTGTTCGCAGTGCCTATTATTTTGCCCGCGGTGCGATTCAACTGCTGACCCGTACCGGAGTGGTAACCCACCTTGCTTTTGGCAGTGAAACAGGTAATATTGATACCCTGAAATCTCTTTCTACAATAATTGCTAATGAACCCGAAAAGTATAAATCTCTATTAAAACAATACCTGTCGCAAGGTTTTAACTTTCCTTCCGCCAGATCCAGAGCCCTGCAATCATTAGTAGGCGGAAACCCAAATGAAATACGGGATCTGCTGGTTATGCCCAATAACATTCTGGCTCTTGAATACCTACGGGTTATCGAAAAAGAATACACCCCCCTTACTCCCATTACTATAGCCAGAACAGATTCCGGGTATCACAGCACTCACTTATCCAGGTATGCCAGTGCCAGTGCAATTCGTAATACCCTGGTGAACAATCAATCAATAAAGCTAATAGAAACAGCTATGCCAGCACACTGTCTGTCCATCCTGGAACGTGAAATGTTATCAGGACGTGCACCAGTACTGGTAAACTCAATGGCCCAATCAATCCTGGTCAAATTACGTACCATGCCAATTGAGCAGTTACGTAATATATATGAAATTTCTGAAGGTCTAGAATACCGCATCAAACAGGCCGCTTCTTCATGTGGCACAGTTGACGAGCTAAAACAAGCGATAAAATCCAAACGTTACAGCTTTACCCGAATCAACCGGATATTACTATATTCACTTTGTGACTTGTGCAAAACACAGGTGGAACAATTGGATGAATATGGTCCATCATATGTACATGTTTTAGGATTTTCGTCAAAAGGTCAAAAAATCCTTCAAGAAATTAAAAATAAGTCACGATTAGTTGTTTTTAATCGTGGGGGTGATGTTAAGAATGCCTATATCAAAGGGAAAAACACTGTTTTAGGAAAAATGCTGGCTCTGGACACACTGGCAACTGACATATATACTCTCTTATACCCCGAGCCTTCTCACCGAAAAGGCGCCCTGGATTTCACCACCTCGCCGATTAAAATTGATCGCGACTGAGGAATTGAATCCTCAGTCTGCCTTACATAATCTAAAGTCCTTACCTTTCGGCATCACCTTTTCCGCAAATCTCCCCGGTAAAGAATTAGATTATTCCCTGCTCCCTCCATTATTCCGAAAGCCTATGATAGCATTTATTTCCTTTGCTGAGCTGCTCAACCAACTACTCGTCTACCTAATAAAATATTGCCTTATTAAATCTCAAGTCTACTAGCTCTCTGCTTCTGAAGAATCACTATTAT
>JBDKUD010000200.1:0-3326 GCA_039679805.1 Syntrophomonas sp.
GGGAACATCCCAATATTGGCAGCATGATCAAAGTGGAAATGGGATATGATTACAATATCTATATCTTCCGGTTTGGCACCTACTGAGGCTAGACCCTTTTCTACGCCCTTAGGTCCTACTCCTTCAAGGCTAAAACCATGGAAGTTAGGCTCATCTACGCACCCGGTATCAACTAGTATTTTTTTACCTCCTCCTTCAATATAGAAGGCCAGAATGGGAACCGTAAAACCAACGTCTGCTTGACAATTGAATGTCATAGTAGCTTTAGTTACACCTATTAAACCCACTTCTATTGGATAGATCTTATATTCTGTAGTCATTGTTTCCACTCCTTTTTATATTTGCATTTTTTCTGTATTGGTCGTATAATTACCTTGGATTTTTTAATCCCTGCCAGGATTAATCAGTTTTCTCTTTCCATGATAATTTGTAGCCATGGTGGTAATTGGTTTTTGCCACCATGTGCTATGTTAGCTCCATAATATTGGTATCCTCATTTCCATTTCCAATCCGCGCAATGCTTTCCTTCCAGTTTTGACCTCTACTTATTTGCTGCCTCATCAGCAAATTCTGATAAATCTGGAGATCTATGAACAGGAATTGTTTGAATCACCTCCTTGGCGAACTTTTTTCGAATGAACTGTTAGTGGTTATTTACTTATTTATTAATGCAATATGCATGCCAAATCTTTCAATATCGTAAGTCGCCAATTTTTTCGCTTTTTTTCGAATCTAGTCTTTTAATGTCGCATAAACGGGACAATATTTTGTTGCAATTATAGGAAAGTGGAATTGAATATCAGCTAAACCTTTGTATACCGGGCTATCGACATGGGATTTGTCGCATTATAACCAATGAAGAGATAGGCTATTATGATAGGTCTAAACTGGGATTTACTTATATTCTTAAAAATACACCCCAGGTAAAGCATTTTACCTGGGGTGTAACTTAAGCTAATGTATTCACTTCAGTATTCTAAATTCTTTTTGACAGTGAATTAGCATTTTATCAGCAATTGTATTTAACAATCTTAATTCCGAAAAACAGAAAAAATTGTTTTATCATTGAGACTTAGTTAAAATATTATACTTTCTCATTTTGCGGTACAGGGTGCTGCGTGATTGCCCCATTTTATGAGCAACTTCAGTGACCGCATAATTATGTTGTTCCAACAGCTCTTTAATCAACTTGGATTCAAATGTTTCAACGTTGTCAGCATTAAAGGATATTTTATTGGGGGCAGCATTTTTTACTTTAGCTATGGGGTCTGTCAACATTATATCAGACATATCAAAATAGTATGATCTCGCCACCAGGTTATGGAGTTCTCGAATGTTACCTGGCCAATCATACGTCAAAAGCTTTTCAAGATTTTGTTTAGACAACTTTAACGGTGGTTTTCCCATTTCCTTAGCAATTTTATTAATAAAATAATCTAGTAAAGTTCTTATTTCATCAGGTCTTCCTCGCAAAGGCGGTATATCAATTGATGCGATATTCAACCTGTAATAAAGGTCGGCTCTAAAATTACCGACACTTATTTCATGTAATAGATCCTTATTCGTTGCAGCAACAATTCTCTCATTTACTGGTATTTCTTTATCGCCGCCAACTCTCATAAAGGTTTTATTTTCAATTACCCTCAAAAGGGTAGTTTGCAATTCTAGTGGCATATCTCCTATTTCATCAAGAAACAGGGTCCCACCTTCAGCGAGTTCTAATTTTCCGGGTTTTCCGCCTTTTACTGCTCCGGTAAAAACACCATCTGCGTATCCAAAAAGTTCGCTGGCAATAAGCTCATGCGGTATGGCTGCACAATTTATTGCAACAAATGGACCATCCGAAAATGGACTAGCATTATGAATGGCTTGCGCCAACATGTCTTTCCCGGTTCCACTCTCACCTAGTATTAAAACGTTAGCATCCCCTGATGCCGCTGCTTTAGCTAATTTAATTGTCTGCTTAAAACTAGTGTCACTTCCAATCAAATCATCGAAAGTTTTAGTCGCACTGCCAAACTTTTTGGCTAGCTTTTTTATAATGGTGGATTTACAAAAGGTTACAACAATACCTACTTTTTGGCTATCAACAATAATATCGCGTTTAGATACTATGCATTTTATTTTATTTCCATTATTGAGCTTTATTGAAATTTCATCATCAGTTACATCATCCTTGGTATATACTACTTTGTAAAAACTATCATTATCGCTCGGCAATACTGTTTTTAGGCTCATTCCTATGCATTTATTTTTATCAATTCCCAATAGATTTTTGGCACTTAAGTTGATATGGCTTATAACTCCATTGGAGTCCGTAACCAGTAAGGATTTGTCAATGACATCGATAATCACGTTTTTATATTTATTAGCAATTTTATAGTCGGCTAGGAGAGGTTTTAAGGCTAACATTCTTTCAATTGATTTGGCCGCACCTACTACTATACCGAGTGTATGCGAGTGAACTAAGTCATATCTGCCAGTCAGGTCCAGAACCCCTAAAAGATTGCCATTCAGGTCATGTATAGGTGCAGCTGAGCCTGCCCAATAATGGGAGCACCGACAATAATGTTCGTAACCCCATAACTGGAGCGGCCTCTTCTCGACAAGTACCAATGAAACCCCATTGGTACCAGCTCCAAGTTCATTCCAACAGGCACCTTCTCTAAAATTTCCCTTTCTTGTATGGTTAATTAATTCTTGGTCTCCGACCATTTTAAGAGCATAGCCATCTTTATCAAATAAGCCAAATATAGACTCAGACCCTTTAATAAAGTTATAAATATCCATCATAGTTTCGCTAGCAGCTTCAATAAGCTTTTGATTATCATTAATTCTGGCTTGTAGCGATTCCGGTCCCAATATTATTGATGCTGATGTCTGATAAGGATTGACGTTTAATTTTCTACACCTTTCCCATGATTCTAGAATGTAACTAGGAATAAGATGGGGGTCATCTACTCTGCCAGTTAGTATAAACATATTCCACGCTTTTTTCATGAAATCTTGTTGTCTTATCGTGTCAATCATGGAATCCCTCTTTCCCAAATTATCAGCTACTTTCCTTACCATAACAGTTCATTCGCGGATTACCTATATTCACTTTTCAACATATTAAAAACGCATCACCACCTATTTATAGGATACCACTTTTATTCCAATCATTGATAATTTTAATATAAAAGCAAGATTTGAAAATTAATTGGTCTAATAATGTCGTTTAAATTTAATTTTTTAAGCTAGGCAATGTGAAGGAAAATGACGCTGTCATTAATCACCATGATAAAAAATAGGCAGAAAAAAATTCCGATATACTAGATACCGGA
>JBDKUD010000319.1:0-8517 GCA_039679805.1 Syntrophomonas sp.
AGATTACTATCTACCTAATTTCATCATAGCTGTTGTCACACAGTTGTGTCAATTAAATCCAATATTCTTCTGCCAGTTAAGACTGGTCAATAGTTGAACCTTCCGGAACTTCTATATAAAATACAACACCATTAATCTCATTTTCTGCCCAAACTTTAGCTTTATGATGAGAGGCTATTTGATTTACAATTGCTAATCCTAATCCAAACTGTCCCTGGTATCCCTTTTCGAATTCTAAAAACAGTTTATCCAGTAAACCTGGTTCAATAGGCGGTCCATCGTTGCCAATCCTAATTTGAATTACAGGCTCTCCATTAATAAGCATAAATGTATCTTTTATAGTAATTCGCGATTTTGCGTAACGAATTTGATTATCAAGAATATTTTCCAGGGCTATTTTCCATTGTTCGTAATCTCCGCGAAAAGAATTACCAGTAGTATCTATATCCCACAATAGATCGGTTCTCTGCCAGAGTAATAGCTCCACAACGTTTTCCACCAATTCTGAAACATAAATAATATCAAATTCCGGTTTCAGTTTAAATAAATAATCTAACTTGGTCAAATACAGAAGATCCTTTATTCGTTTCTCCAAACGTTCGGCTTCCTCATCAATCACCTTTATAGAACCTTCCAATCCACCCCGGGGAAATATTCCATCGGCTATAGCCTGAGCATAACTGCGAATAACCATTACCGGTGTCTTTAATTCGTGGGAAATATATTGCAGAAAAGATTGCTGGTCTTCATTCTGACGAACCAGGCGCTCCCGCATTCGTTCAATCGATTTTCCCAGCCTCCCGATTTCATCATTACGATCAAATTCTAGTGGTTTATACCAGTCACGGTCGGCTATACGGCGAACATGTTCTTCCATTCCAATTAAAGGTTTGGATAAATAGCGAGCTATCCAGAATGAGGGAATCCAGCTTAATAGTAATACTGTAGCAATTATCAGCATTAATCTGCTAAATAGGGTATTTACCAAATCGTTTTGATACGATTCCCACATATAGGAAAGCAAATACGCCTGATTTCCGTCTAACTGTCCTTTGCGAATTATATAATATATTCTTTCGTTTTCAATCTGCCGGGAATACTGTTGCTCTGAACTTTTCTGGCGGCGAGCTTCGGTGAGAATATCAGCTAGATTTTGCTGAATAGGCACAGTGAGAAGGCCCGTAATTAATTGGCCATTATCCAGCAGGATTAAATGCTTTACACTGCGAAACTGCTGATTCTGTTGATCCCATTTGACTAAATCTTTAATCTCTAACAAATGCCCGTTGGACAGATACATGTCCTGTGATTCACTGATAGTATTATACATCTGCCTGGTAAAAAAGCTGCGCAAAGTAAAGGGTACCAGTGCCATAAACAATATTGATATAAACATAGTTATACCGACAAACATCATCCAAATCTGAAACGATAGCGGTCTGTTTTTCATCCTTTTAACATCCTGTACCCGTAACCATAAATAGTTTCTACCCGAAATTGGGGCATTTTTTTGCGCAATCGCCTTACCAAATCATCTACTACCCGATCTGAACCGTAGTAATCCATTCCCCAAATGTTATCAATAATTTGTTCCCTCGCTAAAGCTTGTCCCGGATGTTTAATAAATAATAACATCAACTCAAACTCCTTGGAGGTAAGATCAATTTCCTCTTCATTATATCTAACTACTCTGCGTTCTTCATCTACTAAATAAGGTGATATAAGAAATATGGATGGCTTAACTGGTGTTTCACTATATATTCTTTCCAAGAGTCTATGGGTTCGTATGACCAATTCCCGAGGCAAAAACGGCTTGGCCAGATAATCATCGCTGCCCATTTCCAGACCAATTACCCTGTCCAGTTCCGCATCCCGAGCCGATATATAAATTACCGGGGTTGAATTGCAATCAGCTTTAATTTCCTTTAATAACTGGTAACCGTCTATGTCAGGCAACATAATATCGAGTATCCACAAATGCGGACGGTCAGGAATAGCTTTTTGCGCTTCTTGTCCGGTTAAAAACGACTTGACCTGCCACCCTTCCTTAAGTAAATATGAAGTAAGCAGTTCATTCAAGTTTCTTTCATCTTCTACCAGGAATATCTGGTAAGACATATATAGTACCTCCCGGAAATCAATAATGACAGGAGATTATTCAAGTCACGAACCGGTCCTAAACTCGAATTACCTCCTGTCCTTTTTATACCCCTTTTAAAATTATTCTGGTTTGGCCTGCAAGACTACCGGAATAGTTAAATGTTTACCCTGCCGAATTACCTCAACCTGCATCCGATTTCCAACCTTTTTATTTTCAACCTGGGTTTGTACTTCAGATGCTGAAGTAACCAACTTTCCATCAAGTTTTACAATAACATCATAATTCTTAAGTCCGGCCTGAGCTGCCGGGCCGTTGTTTATTACGTCAACCACGACTACTCCCTTAGTTCCGGAAGGTAACTGTAATTGATCTATTACATTCTGATCAACATCTGTCATTCTTATTCCCATGTAAGCCCTGGTTATTTTAATTCCTTTCATCAAATCATTTAAAACACTTTTGGCCGTATTAATCGGAATAGCAAATCCAATACCCTGTGCTTCAGAGTTCACTGCCGTATTAATGGCAATAACTTGTCCGTTCATATTTAATAGTGGTCCACCACTGTTGCCTGGGTTTATTGCCGCATCAGTTTGAATAAGATTTTTATAATTACGGTCTTCGATAGTAATAGGACGTCCTTTAGCAGAAACTACCCCGGTTGTAACCGTATGATCCAAACCATATGGCTCACCAATCGCCACCACCGCGTCTCCGACCCTCATATTATCCGAATTCCCTAATGGGACGGTGGGGTACCCGCTGCCATCAATTTTGAGAACAGCTAAATCTAATTCAGAATCCTGTCCCACTACCCGGGCAGAAATACCCTCTGACTTTCCTGATAATGTAACCTTAATGGAAGAAGCATTTTCGATAACATGCTGATTGGTTACAATATAACCATCTGAGGAAATTATAAATCCGGTACCAATTCCCTCCTCATATTGCTGTTGAGGTTGTGCCTGTATTCTATTACCGAAGAACTGGCGAAAAAACGGATCGTTGAAATAGGAATTATTATATCCAGAATTAACTGGAATTTGACTTTCAATATTTACTACTGCCGGTCCTGCTTTTTCTACCATATCAGCCACTCCGGCAGTCCCAACTATAGCAGATACTGCCGTATTATTTTGTGTTGCCGCCTGGCTGGTATCCCCCTGTTTATTTCCCAAAAGTGCCGGTAAAAAAGATGTACCTGCATTTTTGGCTACTACGGCACCACCCAATAAGAAACCAATAACCAGGACAATGCTTAATTTCATTATCCATTTTTTCATGATTTAACAACTCCTTTTCGTTTCCGTTTTTGTTTTTATTATATTCTTAGGCTCATACTTCAAAATGTGTATGTATAGAATAGCTATTTCCTTGATACATAGATTATGGCAAGAATATGGGATTGATACAAGAAAAACTGTGGGATATTGTGAAACAAAGATGATTGACCAATCAAAAAGAGTTACAATATTGAGGGGATGATTGATTTGCCATAAATGGGAATAAAGATAGAGAGGAGAATCTGGTTATGAGCAACCTTCTATTAAGCCTATTAAGAGAATTAAATTTGTTTAAAATATTAGAATCAGCACTGGAGAAATCCTCATTGCAGAACATAGAAGGTATTAAAAATGGGGCACAGCAAAGTGAAACTGCCACCCCCTCCCGCCCATTCAGCGAGATAATTAAAGAAGCCAGCCAGCTTTATGGTGTAGATGAAAATGTTATAAGTTCAGTTATAAAACATGAATCTTCTTTTAATCCCGAGGCTGTTTCCAGTTGCGGAGCCGGTGGTCTAATGCAGCTTATGCCCTCCACCGCCAAAAGTCTGGGCGTAACTGATGTCTTTAATCCGGAGCAAAATATTATGGCTGGGACCAAGTATTTAAAACAAAAGCTAGACGAATTTCACGGAAGTTTACCCTTGGCTCTGGCAGCATATAATGCCGGCAGCGGAGCCGTACGAAAATATGGCGGAATCCCCCCCTATAAAGAAACTCAGGCTTATGTTAACAATATCATTAAATCGGTTGACCACTATGCCTGATAATCAGCTACCCCAAATAAGCGAAAGCGAGATAATAAATTGGATTTTACTGATATTAATAATATAGTCAAATTATTAAAAAATTCCCATAATACCGTTGTTGTAACCGGTGCCGGTATAAGTACGGAAGCTGGTATTCCTGATTTTAGAGGCGAAAATGGTATTTACCGTACTCTGGGAGAACGGCGGGTTATGAGTCTTCTGAATATTGAGGCATTTCGCCGCAACCCGGAAGTGTTTTACGAGTTTTACCGGCAATATTTTATTTTTCCTCAGGTTCAACCCAGCAAAGCTCATTTGGTTCTGGCCGATATGGAAAAAAGAGGAGTTATCAAGGCCATAGTAACTCAGAATATTGATAATCTGCATCAGAAGGCCGGAAGTAAGCGGGTTATTACCGTACACGGAAATGCTGAACGTTACATTTGTACAGAACGTAGCTGCCGTTCTGTATATAATACTGAGTATGTTAAAAACTTCCCCGAAATAGTTCCTACCTGTGAAAAATGCGGAAGTATGCTTAAACCAGACGTGGTATTATTTGGCGAACAAATTCAAAATTATACCGATGCCCGAGAGGCCATTTTACGTTGCAAATTATTGGTAGTAATAGGTTCTTCCCTGGCAGTTTATCCCCTGGCAGGATTTGTTAAAGAATTCAGTACATTTCTGCAAGACCTGGTTATTATTAATAAAGGACGTACAGAAATGGATCATGCTGCAATAGTTAAATTAGAAAGTACCAATACAGGAAATATTTTAGAGGAGATAAATAGGCGATTATAAATCATATTTAAAGTAATTCGCCTATTTACCTTAATTGATATTCAGAAGGTTTATTAGAGCTTCCTTACTTTTATATTGCTTATCATCAAATATGATAACAATAACATCAACATAACTATCACTATATAAGGAAGATGTACTGACAGTATTGAAATTACAACCATTAGTGCGCCCGCCATGGTTATAGGTATACCAACAAAATACCCACTGGTATTGAGAACATTAAACCGCGCCAGTCTTAAAGCACCGCAAATAATAAATAGAATTGCCGTAATCAAGCCGATTATACCCGGGTACTCGCTAAATACCTGGGAATATATCAATATTGCCGGAGCAACCCCGAATGAAACCAAATCGCATAATGAATCCAATTCCTTACCCATATCTGATGTAGTATTAAGTTTACGTGCCACCCTTCCATCCATACTATCCATGAGAACAGCCATGAATATAAGAATAGTAGCAACCTTATAATCCTCGTTAATAATATTTATTATAGCCAATGAACCAAAAACTATATTTAAAACAGTGACAAAATTGGATGCATATTTAGTCACAGAATTTGCCAATTACTGTTTTCCCCCCTTTTATTTTTTGTCCCGATTGAATCAATACCTGGACATTAGGAGGTAAATATAATTCAGTACAGGACCCAAAACGTATCAGACCAAATCTCTCACCGGTGGTTAAATAATCTCCGGGTTTAACCCAGCAGACAATCCGCCGAGCGATAAGGCCGGTTATCTGCACAACCATTACTTTTCCCCATTCCGTCGCAAGACCCAGACAATTGCTAACATTTTTTTCTGCGGCCTGGTTCAAAAACGCAGGAAGATTTATTCCTCCGGTTTTTTCCACCCATTCAACAGTAGCTGTAACCGGTACACGATTTATATGAACATTAAAAATGTTTAAGAAAATCCTGACCCTGATAGCTTCACTACACATGAATCTATTCTCTGCCACTTTTTCAACGCTCATTATTTTGCCATCCGCAGGCGCAACAATTAGTCCCCTCCCCTCCTCGATGTTACGTTTAGGATTACGGAAAAAATACATGCAAAAAATGGCTAGGCTTAATGGTATTAATGCCCACACATGTGGAAATATGATGTAAGTAATAACGGTTAACAGCATGCAGAAAGCAATACTGGACCAACCTTCTCTTACAATCCAAGAGTTATGTGACATAAAAAGACTCCTTACCCTAGTATTAGTTTAATTACTTTACTAAAACAAAATCTGATAAAAATGTTAAACCTTTTTATAGTATATATTATAAGGTTGCTAAGGTTAATTCTATTTTTGTTAATATTGCAAAAAAAAAGCTCAGGCTTAAACCTGTTCCTGTCTAGAAACCAGTAATTTCATATTGTCAATTTTGTTAACTCCGACTCAAAAATCAATAATTACTCTTTTTGCTGCTGTATTTGTTAGCGGGTCGTAAATAAACAAAATTGGAATCAGTTTATTAATTTCCTTATGAGTTTCAGGATGATAGCGGAAAAACTCCAAATTGAGTCTTTTCCGTATAGAACCAATTGACTGCTTGCCTATATCAGGAAGATACCTGGATAAGAAAGAACTATCCTTAAGGAAAGAATATATTAAATCATTTATATTATCAGGATTATATCTTTTAATACCAGATGGTAACTCATAAGCTTTATGTCGACTCAAAAAATCGTATTTGATAAGGTCGTTAACCAATTGCGAATGTTGAAGATAGTTTAGATCAATAAACCTTTTCAATACAGAATACAACGTTTCCTTTTTGTGACCAATTCGGAAAAGGCCGTTTCCTTCCCAAAATGCAGCAAACTCTTCATAAAAATGAAAAGCATTTCCTTCATATACATTATTGATAATGAAGTTCAGGGATATATTCGGCCTTTCGCTGTTATAATACATAGATAATAATTCTTCTATATTCGTTAAGTTGATTATTTCACGATAATTTACATACTTATTATTTAAAATCTGATATGGTGGTTGCTCCTGGTAATGATATTCATGTTCCTCGACCATCGTCCGGATATCAGAGCCCTTAAGTAGTTTTAAAAATCCTAGTTGCAGTACATCTGGCTGTAAATCATAAACCATATTAAACGATTGCGCAAACTGACGATAGCTTTCCCATGGCAATCCTGCAATCAAATCCAGGTGTAAGTGTATGTTATTATATGAACGTATTTTTGTAACATTATATTCTAATTTATCCCAATCGTATTTTCTGTTTACTGCTTTTAGAGCTGGTTCATAAGTTGATTGTATACCAATCTCAAAATCAAAAATCTCTGGTTGTATAGAAGATAAAAAATCCAGCATTTCTTTTGAAAGTAATTCGGCACATATTTCAAAATGAAATCTGGTTTCGCCGGGATTATCTGCCAGGAACTGCATTATTTCCATGGCTCGTCCCTCATGACAGTTAAAGGTTCTATCTACAAACTTAATTTCCCGAACCCCATTATTTATTAAATAAGCAAGGTCTTTTTTAACTCTATCCAGAGAAAAAAAGCGGACTCCTTTTATAGTAGATGAAAGACAATAAGCACAATTAAATGGACATCCCCGCGAAGTCTCATAATATACGGTACGGTTATTTAGATCGCAAATATCTCCGCCATAAGGGAAAGGAATAATATCTAAGTTGGATATTAGGGGCCGTGCACGGTTTTTTACAACCTGTCCCTCATCACGGTAGGTTACACCTCTAACTTCATTTATCGGCTTATTACGGGAAATATATTCAATCAGCTCCGGTAATGATAATTCTCCTTCTCCGCAAATCACAAAATCAATAAACTTATGTTTATCCATAAGCTCTGCAGAATCAAAGGATACTTCCGGTCCTCCCAATACAACAGGAGTAAGCGGGGAAACCTTTTTATAATCCTGGCAAATTTCAATAATCTGTTTAATATTCCATATGTAACATGAGAAGCACAAAACATCAGGACATTCCCGGTAAATCTCAGCCATAATTGCTGACAAAGGTTCATTAATAGTAAACTCGCGCAGACTAATTTCCAGGTCTTTGACCTGATCACAGGCAGCACGCAAATACCGTAAGGCCAGTGACGAGTGTATAAACTTGGCATTTAACGTACAAAGTAAAACTTTCATTTAACCCCCTGGAAATTCAACGCGGATCACGCGGATTCTAATAAGGATTTACGCGGATTTTTTTATTTATTTTACTACCCAAACATACAGTTAACCCTTTTTTGTTATGTAAATTATATCTCAGGTCTACGAACCTTTAAGTTTCTTATAACATTTCTTTCTATAGAAATTATAATTAAAAGCCGCGTAAATCCTTATTAGAATCTACCCTACGGGTACAACTGATGCTCCCTTAGGGTCGCTATTAAGGACGCGCGTGATACGCGTTGAATTTCCAGGGGGTTAAATGAAAGTTTTACTTTGTACTTTGAATGCCAAGTTTATACACTCGTCACTGGCCTTGCGGTATTTACGAGTTGCCTGTGAACAGGTCAAGGACCTGGAAATTAGTCTGCGCGAGTTTACCATTAATGAACCTTTGGCAGCAATTATGGCTGAGATTTACCGGGAA
>JBDKUD010000051.1:0-2982 GCA_039679805.1 Syntrophomonas sp.
AAATGCTGCCTAACTATATTATTCGAACTTAACGGTTCATAAGTACTGATATTCTCCCTGCTTATACCGTTATCACCGGCAAAAATAACCACTCCGGAATTAGCAGCACGACAACCCAAGTGCTCCAGCCCGGCTGCAAGTCTGGTTAACCTTCCCAGTCCCATAAGGTTAAAATATCCCTTATCATTTTCCAATTAATCAGTTCCCCTTTAATATTGCCTACCGGCAG
Source organism: Syntrophomonas sp. (assembly GCA_039679805.1). Taxonomy (GTDB): domain Bacteria; phylum Bacillota; class Syntrophomonadia; order Syntrophomonadales; family Syntrophomonadaceae; genus JBDKUD01. Next base: position 230 of record JBDKUD010000051.1, read on the forward strand.
CCATATCCAGCAACTGCTTTATCTCCGCAGGCATTAACCGACGGAACTTGCCGCTGGAAACGCCTTGCAGGGACAGGCAACCAAAAGCAGTCCGTTTTAAACTTATAACCGGATGTCCAATTGCTGAACACATCCTTTTAACCTGTCTCTTGCGTCCTTCATGTATAGTAATTCGCAGCAATGACCGTTCACCCTCCGTTTGCAGAATTTGAACTTCTGCCGGTGCAGTCATTCCGTCATCTAATTCAACCCCTCGTCTGAGTTGATTTTCCTCACCAAATTCTACCTTCCCCTTAACCCATACCTGATATTCTTTGTTTATTTTGTAGCGCGGATGAATCATTTGATTATTAAAATAACCGTCATTAGTCATTAACAAAAGGCCTTCCGAATCAAAATCCAGCCTTCCCACAGGATATAGGCGTTGGTCAATTTTAGACACTAAATCAAGAACCGTCGGTCTGCCGTACGGGTCACTCACACTACATAAATAGCCGGAAGGTTTGTTTAACAGGAGATAAATTTTAGGTTCTCCCTGAATCAACTGTTCATTAAATTCCACCCGGTCAATCTCAGGATCTATTTTACTGCCTAATTCTGTTACTGTAACCCCGTTAACCTTTACTTTTCCTTCAGTTATTAATTCTTCGGCATGCCGCCTCGACGCTACGCCTGCATGGGCCAGATACTGTGAAAGCCTCATTAGTTTTCCCTTCTCTGCAATTCCTGATATTATCCTTCCATAGGAAATACTTATTATGCATCATGTTTCTACATCAGCCCGGCTATTCCCTTTAAAAGCTTTAAAAATCACCCCCACCGCAATTTTAATTCACTTAATAAAATCTGAGGGCTATAATGTTTAGATACATCTTGTTCTTGACATCGCAGTTCATGTAAATATTATGCAAACCGGTGATAATAATCAAAGTAATTTAGCGGAGGTTAACTATGCACAAGCAATTAGATAAAGAAAAAATCAGACAGGCTGTTACCATGATGTTAGAAGCCATAGGAGAAGACCCTGACCGTGAAGGCCTGGTAGATACACCAAAAAGAGTAGCCAATATGTATGAAGAAATTTTTTCCGGAATTAACGAGAACCCGCAGGATTTATTACAGGTATCTTTTACTGAATACCATGATGAACTGGTAATGGTAAAAGACATACCTCTTTATTCAATGTGTGAGCATCACCTTTTGCCTTTTTACGGAAAGGCTCATGTCGCCTATATTCCCAAAGGCGGTAAAGTGGTGGGTATAAGTAAACTGGCCCGGGTAGCAGAAGCCTATGCTCGCAGGCCGCAACTACAGGAACGTCTAACTTCACAGATCGCAGATTGTATTTTTGATACTCTAAATCCTTATGGGGTAGCGGTGGTAATCCAGGCGGAACACATGTGTATGACTATGCGGGGAGTCAGAAAACCTGGCGCCATAACTGTAACCTCAGCTGTAAGAGGGGTTTTTGAGACTACTGCTTCAAGCCGTTCCGAAGTGTTCTCTTTGTTATTGAATAAATAAATTTTATTTAAATATTAGGTTGCATATATATATCGAAGCCAGGAAACCGGTAATATCTGCAGTTAGGCCAGTGATAATTGAGTATTTGTATTTTTTTATACCTACTGAGCCAAAATAGATGGTTAGGACAAAAAATGTGGTATCGGTTGTCCCCTGCATCACTGATGCTACCCTGCCAATGAAGGAATCTGGTCCGTATACTCTCATAAGTTCAGTTGCCATACCAAGTACGCCGCTTCCCGACAGAGGCCTCATAATTGCCAGCGGAATGACCTCGGCCGGAGCACCAATACGGGAGGTTAGCGGCATCAGGAAATTACTCAGATAATCCATCGCCCCCGAGGCCCGGAAAACTGAAATAGCCACCATCATTCCCACCAGGAAAGGAATTATTTTAACTACGGTATAAAACCCCTCTTCGGCTCCTTCCACAAAAGTTTCATAAACCGGAACCCTCTTAACAAAGCCATATAGTGGAACCACCAGCAGCAGAAAAGGAATTGCCCACCTGGATATGGTAGTGAGAATGTTTAATAGCATTAACGTTTCCTCCTCCAGCGGCTGTGGGTTCGGAACCAGTAATCGAGAGATATACCAATGATCATAGAAATGCTGGTAGCAAAAATACATGCACCTACAATTTCGGTGGGATTGGCAGAATGAAATGAAACCCGAACCCCTATAATTGTGGCCGGTATGAGGGTTATACATGATGTATTAACGGCCAGAAATGTACACATTGCTTCCGAAGCCTCATCCGAATTGTGGTTGAGTTTTTGTAATTCCTGCATGGCCTTCATGCCGAATGGAGTTGCAGCATTACCCAATCCAAGTATGTTGGCACTTATGTTAAGAATTATAGCCCCCATGGCAGGATGGTTGGGGGGTACACTGGGAAACAGTTTTACGGTTAGATGTCTAAGTATCCTGGCCAGATTGTCTACCAGACCACCCTTTTCGGCAATTCTCATAATTCCCAGCCAGAGCGCCATAATGCCAATCAGGTCCAAACAAACTACGACTGCCCCCTGAGCCGATCCCAGAGCTGCCTCGGTAACCACCTCAATGTTGCCATTTAAACCAGCAACAACTATTCCTGACACCAACAGTATCAGCCAGATAGTATTCAGCAAACTCATACCCCCCTTTTTCAGAGGTATGATTGCATCTATAGAATTAGAACAGGGTGTCGAGGGGACGACAGTGAGATGGGGGACGGTTCCTTGACA
>JBDKUD010000065.1:0-3295 GCA_039679805.1 Syntrophomonas sp.
GAAGCAGAGATTAAGATTGTGGGCAGGGAGTGAGTGAGAATATGGAAAAAATCATTGAAATTAAACATTTGCAGAAATTTTTTGGTAAAAATGAAGTATTAAAAGATATTAACTTTTCGGTCCACAAAGGTGAAGTTGTCTGCATTATTGGCGCCAGTGGTTCAGGAAAATCAACCCTATTACGTTGTATGAATCTGCTGGAGATTCCAAGTGGCGGAGAGATACTATTTCATGGTAAAAATATACTGGAGCAAAATATGACGACTGCTGTTTACAGGGCCAAAATGGGAATGGTTTTTCAGCAATTTAATTTATTTAACAATCTTAGTGTGATCGATAATTGCATAGTGGGACAGGTTAAAGTTCTAAAGCGAGACAAAAAGACAGCCAGGAAAACCGCGATGGATTATTTGAAATTGGTAGGCATGGAACAGTTTATTGAAGCGAAACCTCATCAAATATCAGGCGGTCAAAAACAACGTGTCGCCATTGCCAGGGCACTATCAATGGAGCCTGAAGCTTTGCTGTTCGATGAACCTACCAGTGCACTTGATCCCGAGATGGTCGGTGAAGTACTTCGTGTAATGAAAAGACTGGCTAAAAGTGGACTTACGATGCTGGTTGTTACCCATGAAATGGCCTTTGCCCGTGATGTTGCCAATAGAGTAGTATATATGGACAGCGGTGTTATTGCAGAAGATGATGTTCCTGAAGTAATCTTTAATAATCCCAGCAACGAAAGAACACGTACTTTTTTGAAACGAATACTTGAAAATTAAATACCGGAATATAAATTGGGGATGGTCTTTTTGTAAGATCATCCCCATTTTCATATCGAACATGCCAGGATATTCAATCCGATATTTCACATAACCAAGTAAATAAAAAAAACAAGGGGCCAGCATATTGCCGGCCCCTGATCGTAAGAACCTTATTTAGGTGTTACTATAATTTTAATGTTTTGATCTTTATTAGTAACTAATTCCTGGAATCCTTTTTCAATTATATCATCCAGTTTAATTCTGCCGGTAATCATAGTATTGGCATCTAATCTGCCATCTTGAAGCATACTGATTACGGTTGCAAATTCTCCGTTATATCCCAATGAACCTTTGATTTCTTTTTCTGGGAAAGTTACGTTGTTCATTTGTATCGGTGTGTCCTTTTCATATACACCAGCGCTTACAACTATACCCCGGGGGCGAATACTGGCAAGTGCTACAGGAATAGTTTGGTTGCTGCCGACACACTCAATAGCTACATCAGCACCTAAACCACCAGTTAGCTTATGGACTTCAGCTGCTACATCACACTTAGTGGGATCTAAAACTGCATCAGCTCCAAGTTTGCTAGCGAACTCTTTACGAGCTTTAGCCATCTCAACAACAAATACTTTTGCAGCACCAGCAGCTTTAGCACATTGCAGAGAGGATAATCCGATTGTGCCGCCACCGAAAACAACAACATTATCACCAGCAATAACCGGAGCCCGGCGAACAGCATGCATACCTACTGCTAAAGGCTCTACCACTGCAGCAATATCATAAGGCATATCATCAGGAATACCATAAAGGGTATAAGCTGGTACATTTACATAAGGGGCAAATGCTCCATCAGTGTGTAGTCCGGTGAAAGCTAATTTCTCACAGCAAGGATAGTTCATTCTTTTGCAGGAATAACATTCCCAGCAAACCTGGCAAGCATCAGGAGCAACCCGGTCGCCAACTTTCCATTTTTCTACACCTTCGCCAACCTTAACGATTTTACCGGAAAATTCATGACCGAGAGTTATAGGTGCAGTTCCACCAGTTAAAGGATGAGGTGTTCCAACCGGAATAAATATCGGGCCTGCCAGCCATTCGTGTAAATCAGAACCGCAAATGCCGCACCATTCAACTTCAACTGTTACCCAACCTTTTGGGGGTTTCGGTGGTTCCGGAACCTCAACGACTCTTACGTCTTTTTGTGCATACCATACTGCTGCTTTCATTAATAAGACAACTCCTTTCAAATTTAAGGTTTATTTAATCGGTTTTACCCGAAGGGTACGTATATTAAAATGCTAAGGGATACTGTCTCAAACTCACTTTTACTTAAAGAAACGGGCAAGGTTTAAGAATTCAGGTTTTAGCAATAAACTCAATATTAAAGTCCCGAACGCAATAGCGGTAGCTGGCGGGTCAATATGATTACTACCATGATTCCAAACCATGCGGGCTGCCAGCTCTTCCAAGAATGCTGCGAAAACACCAACGACTATACCCAGCGCTAGAGAACCGCTTAATAAAAATGCCAGGGCTGATAAATCAGCGACACAATGGGTAATAGGAACTTTTTGTATTGGTCCCTGTCCTACGTTTAGCAGCAATAATGCTAGAAGACCAAGTGTCCATCCCATTAATAACGCTACTACAAACGAATCAGTTGCTGTAATTGTTCCTTGGGCCACCAATGGTGCCATTTGTTTTTGTGCCATCATAGCCATAACCGGTGAAATAGTACCTACGCCGATTCCTAGCATCAACTTTTGAGCCGGACGAGACATCCAAGGCATCCAGGCAATTTTATAATCATCATTCCCCAGGTAGCCATATTTTTTTATGGATTCTTTATTCCCCCAGATCATCTCACCTTTATAAAACATAAACCGGGCAATAACTGTAACTAATACTATATCTAAGGCGAGTACATCAAACTGATTTATAACTGGAATTAAAGGAAGTAATTGAGCAAGAATGTGTCCTAATACTGAAAATAGTCCGCCTACTGCAAGTACATCCCAAGAGGTATCCATAAGCGGAGATAAAATATCTTTTGCATCATTGTTGGGATGATTTTTCTTATACCCGGCTGCATAAGAAGCTGCTGCCAGACCGGCCGCAAATCCACCAACATGTGGTCCAAAAACAGGGCCAAGTCCAATCTGCATCAACAGAAAGTCAGATCCCCCTGCCATAACTAATACACTACCAGCAAGAATTAATAGGGCACATAGAAAAATTGACCATAAAGCACCAAAAGCTGTACCTAATACACCCCCGCCAAAAGCTACAAGAATTGTTGTAATGCTCCAAGGTTCCATACAAAATAGTCCTCCTTTGCAATTACTACGGCAAATTAACTCCCCTTTGAGTTGATTTGATGTCTTCTACGATAAACTTTGTTTTTGGGGTCAGCTAACTGCCCGATTTTTCTAATGAGTTTGATTAGCTGAATACTATTAACATGGTAGTGATGCCGCCAATTTCACCTCCTGGTTATTTAAATAGGTTTGTTTAAAGCTTAATGCCAGCAA
>JBDKUD010000195.1:0-2201 GCA_039679805.1 Syntrophomonas sp.
GGCACTGTCTCAGTGTTATGATTAATAACATCAGGCCTAGCATCAATAACGATTTGCAGAGCGGTATTATCTCCCTTAAAATCAGGAATTAGTACCTCTACGGTTGTCTCCGGCAATTGTTCTCTCAAAGCTCTGATTGTAGCTGCAAATTGTAGAGCCCCTCCATCCGTTAGATCATCACGGGTAACTGAAGTTATTACAACATGTTTTAATCCAAGTTGTTTAGAGGTTAAGGCTACTGCCTCAGGCTCATCCGGATCAACGGCTAGAGGTCTTCCATGAGTAACAGCACAAAACCGGCAATTGCGGGTGCAAATATTACCTAGTATCATGAACGTACATGTTTTACTACCAAAGCACTCCCCAATATTAGGGCAATCAGCACCTTCACAAACTGTATGGAGATGGCCTGTGTCGAGTAATTTTTTCATTTTATCCAGGGATTCAGGAGCCGGAACCCGTAAAGTTAACCAATCCGGTCTATTCTTTAACATTTGCCATCTCCTTTATTTTTTCCAAGCTAATGTCTTCCAATTCTATATCAAATAGTTGTATAAACTGATGTCGCAATTCCTGTCTTACTGTGGTCAATTCCTCTCGGTACCCAAGCAATAATTCCATTGAGGTAACTCCGAATGCAGTAATACCACACGGCACAATTAGTGAAAAATGGTACATATTTGGAAACACATTTAGCGCAACTCCGTGCCAAGTAACCCAATTTCTCATTGCAATTCCCTCGGCGGCAATTTTAGCTGGTCCAACCCATACTCCGGGATATTCAGGTTTGCGTGAAGCTTTAATACCAAATTTATCAAGAGTGCGTATTAGTATTTCTTCCATATTACGAGCATAACTATGAACATCACGTCCATAGTTATTTAAGTCAATAATCGGATAACATACTAATTGTCCCGGTCCATGGTAGGTAACATCCCCACCCCGATCTGTCTCATAAATTCCGATTCCTTCCAGCTCCAATGTTTCATCGCTGGCCAGAATATGATCCGTTGTACCTTTTCTACCTACAGTAAAACAGGGATGATGCTCCAAGAAAATAACTGTATCTGGTATGGTTTTGTTTCGACGAGCCTCATTAAGCTGTTCCTGAAGCTTAAATATGGCACCATATTCTTCAATTCCAAGTTCCAAACAGTATCCTTTCTTGGTCACATCATCATCCCTCCGTTATATCAAACCTTATTCAAATTCATCCAGAGCATTCATTACAGTAGTTACCAAATATGCCATGGAAGGAGATCCACCAAATGCTACGGCAACTGCACAAGCTTCCAGGATTTCTTCGCGGGTGGCACCTTCAGCCAAAGCATTTTTAGTATGAAGAGTCATACAATACTCACAACGAGTGAATAACCCAATGCATAATCCCATCATTTCTTTGTATTTCCGCTCTAATTCGCCTTCTACATATGCAGCTTGGTCCATTTGTACAAATGCTGCATTTAATTCGGGAGACTCTTCACCGATTTTTCCCATTCCTGCAAATAAGTCGCCTAAGATTTCATTAGGATCTTTTGCCATTTTTAATTACCTCCTAAAATTAGATGTTAATTTATTTAGATGAATATCTTTGTAGGATTTTCAATCAGGTCAATTATAACTGCCAGGAATTCTGCAGCCGGTGCTCCATCAATAACTCTGTGATCAAAGGAGAATGACAGCCCCATCATAGGTCTGATTACTACCTGGCCGTTTACTGCAACCGGTCTTTCAACTGTCCGGCAAACACCTAATATGCCAGTATCAGGCAGATTGATTATCGGTGTAAAGGAATCAACGGAATTGTACATTCCTACATTGGTGATTGTGAAGGATGAACCGCTTAATTCGTCGGGATCCAGTTTGTTTTTCTTACCACGTTTTGCCAAATCCTTTATTTCTGCATTAACGTCATAGACTGATTTGGTGTCGGCATTTCTTACGACCGGAACAATCAATCCGTCGTCAAGAGCTACAGCCACACCAAGATTGATATCTTTGAGAAGCTTAATCTCTTCACCATCCAAGGTAGCATTAATATTGGTTCTCAGTGTTAAGGCTTTAGCAACAGCTTTAACCAGAAGAGTTGTAACGGAAACTCTTTCTTTGTCACTTAAACTAGCATTTATTGATTTACGAAGAGCCAGCATAGCAGACATATCAACGCTGACATTCTCGGTAACCTTGGCACATGTTGTCCA
>JBDKUD010000368.1:0-2743 GCA_039679805.1 Syntrophomonas sp.
AATTGCTTCAGTTAATCGTTTCATAGGTTCCTCCCCTTTCCCAAATTCCACGTTTAACAACTTTACTTTTTTATGAAAGATCCAGCGTGTATTTAGCTAATATTACGCTTTAAAACTGCCTTATGTCAATTTACAGCATTTTACATTTTCCCAGGGCTTTTCTTCTCCTTTAACCTCGCTGTCTCCAAATTATTCTTCATTATAATAATCCAAATATGAATATCTTTTTCCTTTCTTTTGCCACCCTAGAATACAATCAATATTTACGTTTTGTGTCGCCCGCATAATGAGCTTATCCACATTTTTATTCATTTTCTTTAGCTCTTGTACCAAATCTTTTATCTCATAACGCTTATTTCCAATCTTTTCTGCTGCCACCATACACGCACAATTTAACGGCCAGATTCCGCTTTCCTGAGTGAAATTTTCAATATATTTCTCCTCGACATAATAAAGAGGCCTTATTAATTCCAAGCCTTCAAAATGACATGATTTTAATTTGGGGAGCATAGTTTTAAAACTGCCGGCGTAAAACAAATTTAGCAGAGTTGTTTCTATGATGTCATTAAAATGATGTCCCAGGGCCAGTTTATTGCATCCTAATTCCTGGGCTTTAGCATATAAAACACCACGGCGCATTTTGGCACACATATAGCATGGATAATCCTGGGCAATATCATCTACAATTTTAAAAATATCAGATTCAAAAAGATGAATAGGTATATTTAAGTAGTCGCAATTTCTAATCAATAATTTCTTAATATCTTCATGATATCCTGGATCCATCGCAATAAATTCCAATTCGAAATTGTTATTCCCATGGCGCTGCAGTTCCTGAAACAATTTAGCCATTAGAGTACTGTCTTTACCACCCGAGATAGCCACCGCGATTTTATCCCCATCTGCAATTAAATCAAAATCCTTGATTGCCTTAATGAATTTTGACCAGATTGGTTTTCTATACTTTTTAATAATGCTTCGTTCAATTTCGGGCAGCAGTGCCCTTTCTTCCGAAGATACCATTGTTTTGCAACCTGTTCCCGCAATTTTGCTCATCATTTTGCCTCACTTTAAAGAAAGATAAATATATCCCATAGTATAAACCATTCCCAAAGTTTTAACAGCCGTAGCCTTTATTCTTAATTCTGGCGCACAATGAAAAAAGGCCTTACGTAAACTCAATCCCGAGGAAGTAAACCCGGTTATGATAAAATTAAATACAGAATATTGAGGAGAACTTTGGGAATTCTTTGAGAAGACAATAATAAACAATCAAGAATTTAGATAATTGCAAAATAAAAAATATAGGAGGAGATGAAATGTTTAAAAAATATCTATTTCTATTTCTGGGCGCAGTACTTGCTTCTATCGGAATAGAGGAATTTTTAGTTCCAAATAAGATGATTGATGGTGGTATAACAGGTATATCAATTATAACCAGCTATTTAACAAATTTTCCCTTGGGAATCATTATATTCGCCTTAAACATTCCATTCTTAGTAGTCGGATATAAGCAAATAGGAAAGAGATTCGTAGCCGCCACTTTATTTTCAATTACAATTCTATCTACTGGGGTTACTATTCTTAAACCTGTTCCTGGGGTAACGGGCGATATGCTGCTGGCAGCGGTATTCGGAGGGATAATATTAGGCCTCGGGGTGGGCTTAATTATTCGTTTTGGTGGATCGCTGGATGGAACTGAGATCGTGGGAATTATATTTGATAAGCGAACCGGATTTTCAGTTGGTGAGGTTATAATGTTCTTCAATATCTTTATATTAAGCAGTGCCGGTTTCTTTTTTGGATGGGACAAGGCAATGTACTCTCTAATCGCATACTTTATAGCCTTCAAGACCATAGACCTGACTATTCAGGGCCTGGATGATACTAAAGAAGTTAAGATCATTTCAGATAAATCGGAAGAAATTGCCGACGTATTAATGGAGCGTTTAGGACTAGGAGTAACCTTTCTCAAAGGGAAAGGCGGCTACTCAGGTGAATCAAAGCCTGTGTTGTATTCGCTCATATCCAGATTTGAGATCGCCGAATTAAAAGCAATAATAGATGAAATCGATGAAAATGCCTTTGTTACTATCAGTAATATACATGAGGTTATGGGGGGAGTATTTAGCAAAAAAAGACAGAAGGGATCATAGCGCGGTCAGAGATTTTCTTGGGATGTATTGGCATATAAAAAAGGCTGCCCATTAGACAACTTTAGAGACCGTTTCAGATTTTGTGTAAACCTACCTCTAAAAGATGTAGAATAAGAGTATCGCTTGGAGGTTAAATCGGTTTAAATAACTAGATAATTTGATAATAATTAAAGTTATAACTAATATCATACTTATCAATACGAATTTCAAAAGATACACCCTCCAAGTTTATTTACTTGGAGGGTAACTTTTAGCTAATGATTACCAGATTACCTAGCCTGCCAAAGGCTTTCCTCCGAGAAGAAAGCCCCTTCTTCTATCCGCTGGATTTCCTATCAGGCTTCGTTATCAAGGATCTTTTCTTTTTTGATTATGAATCGGTATGCACAATAACTTTCCTGAAATATTTATAACCTAGTATCAATCCTCAATGAAGGGTTCAAGATAAGGTTTTGTTACACAAGTAGGTTTGCTGCCCATGGTGGCAAGTGCCTTATAGGCAACATCACGGCCCACAATTGTTGCCTGTTTAACCGCTCCAGAATCCCCGGTATAACAAATAATATATTCATTGGAATAGCTGGTGC
>JBDKUD010000356.1:0-3434 GCA_039679805.1 Syntrophomonas sp.
AATCCTGGACAGCTCCCCCAGGTTGGCGCCCTTGCCGCCGGCCAGGGCGAACTTTGTTTTGTCTATATCCTTAAAACCAAGCACATATGAAATCATATTTTAATCTCCTTAAACTCGGTATTTCTGCAATCATTCAACATGTTCAATTAATCCTGATAGATGGTAATGCGAGGATTGTCACCATATGTATGGAATCATCCGGTAACGGGTTTTTTCGCAATATTCCAAGTATCCTGGAAGATCACGGAACAGCAGGGCTTCTTCACTTTTTATCCTACATAAGCCTTTGTCTTGGATAAGCTATTACTATCTTTCATATAAAATCCCCTCAAGTCTCAATAGCCCTCTAATCTTTGGGCTGGGTGCTTATAGGCGGTTACAGTGAATTTAACTCATCTGCCATGAAATCCATCAGGGCATTAACATCTTCTGCCCTGTGTGATGGCTCATAATAATTAGCTATCAGGGTCAGGGTTCGATTGTAAGTACTAACCCCCAGTAAAAAACCAGGTGCATTAACAGTTGGTGGAACAAGATAAGCATTATTAGCAGGGAGCTGTCCAAACTGCAGAGGACTGATGATCCCCATATTGGTTAGGGTTGGAGGAACCTTACCGGTTTCTAAAACCTGGGGTTTGACTGCTTGGAAAAGAGTAAATAGTTGAGAATATTCCATGGCCTCTTGTGCTTCAATTATCACAGCGCGAGACAATCCTACTTGAGCATGCCTCAATTCATCAATAGATCTGGATACCCTCTTTAACGTTTCCAGAAAAGCTTCTTCCTCCACCCGGTAGGTACTTGCGGCTACCGTTATCGATAGGTTGCAAATATCCTGAGACGGATCGGTTTTAAAAGACCTCCGCAAATCCATGGTTAAACAGATCTCCCGGTCATCTCCGGGCGGTGGGTTCAACAGCTTGAACATACTTCTAAAAAATGAGGTTAGAATTATAGTATTGATAGTTGCGTCATGAGTTTTGCCCAATGCTCTAATTCTATCGAAGGATTCACCAGTAAAACGGCGCATGGAAACATGCATTTCCTCTGACTCAACACCGTGATAAGGAAAGGCCCAGGTAGCGGGGGGTGTAAGCTGCGCATGGGGGTCCAGTAATGCCCGTGGATCCTTAATGTCCAGCGCCTCGAAATAACTCTTCTGGTCTAGCCGGCGCTTTGTATTCGGTTTCGGTTTATAATGAGAGTCCTTTAGTAAGCTTGAATATATTTGGGCCAGCAACTGCAAATATTGCTTAAGACCTGCAGCGTCAGAACAGGCATGACAGATTTTCACACAAAGGGTATCATTGTCACTGGCCCGAATTAATTGCACACTCAACATCTGCTCTTCACAGTAAAATGGGCTTTTTAAGAATTGTTCAATTGCTGCTTGTTTGTTATCACTTTGTAACAACTCAAACCACTGGATTTCGTCTGGCTTTTCAAAGGGTTTCCAATAAGGCTTTTTATCATTTTCAATAAACTGGCATCGCAATACCGGTTCAGCATCCAAAGATAATCTGACCGCTTTTTTTAGAACATCTGCATCCAGGTACTGATCAAATGTAATGACCGTCTGGATTTGCATATTGTAGTATCCATACTTGAGTAAATAACAGTTTTGATCAAATCCAGTTACTGGTATTGAAGCGCAAAGCTCATCCTCCGATATGCTTACTTCCATTTTTTAAAACTCCTTTCTCATTAAAGGCGGAACATAAGTAAAGTTTTTTCATAAATAACTCCCCGTGTTTTAAGAAAGCCCGATTTTTTCGTAAATGTGGTTCCTTTAGGCTATTCCACCACGGCACAGGCAAAATGGGCATGCTCCTGAGCATGATATTTACCGGGGTGTCCCTTAAAGTAGCGCTTTTCAATTTCTGAAGGGCTCAGATTCTCCTTAAGACTTAAGCCTAAAGGGGCAAGGTCACGAGATAACGTAACCGGATCAAATCCGGATTTTGCTTTCGATCCTACCAGAGAATACAACATCCACTGTCCCCGTGGAGCTACTTTGGCAGGATCATATGCATCGGCATCCAGGTAATCAAAAATAATCGTACTGCCTTTGGGAGCTATGCTAGCAACTGAGCGTAGGGTATTAAATACAGCTTCGCGGGGCAGGTAGTAAGTGACGCCCAGCCAGCTAAAGAAGCTCAAGGCTTTTGGATTATACGGTGAATTTTTCAGCTCCTTATCAAGACTTTGGCGTGTGAAATCTACCGGAATAAAATATAACTGCTTAGGAATCTCCCAGCCTAATTCAGTGACGCGTTGACGCTTATGATCTTGGGTGACCGGTTGGTCCACCTCAAAAACCCGGAGCTTTTCCATCAGTTCCGGATGCCGGAAGGCAAAGGTGTCTAAACCCGCTCCCAATATCACATATTGCTTTGCTCCTTCATTGGCAGCCTTTACCAGGCTGTCTTCTGTGTACCGGCTCCTGCTGATCGTCAATGCAGGCCCTCCGGTAGCGTGCATATAGCAATCCACTCCCGAAGTTAAATCGGAGATTTTGTTCAAGTCTTCGGGCGCAATAGCCTTAAAAGCCTGCTTGGTACGCCGGGGAAGAAATAATTGTATAATCGAGGGAACAGTCTTTCCGGAGTTCAAGTATTTAAGTACCTTCATAGGTTTATATAGCGTACCGTCGAAGTACGTGCGTTCTTCCTCCGTAAGCAAACGGTTGGCCAGGAAATCATCAAATATCTTTGGGGCGTCATGCATTGCATGATAGGCCCGGCAGTGAGCTATTATCAACGCAGGAAAACTCGCTTTATTAACTTTCATTGGTATCTCCTCCACAAAATTATTTGATTACCGCATAAGTAAAGTGCGAAGCTAAACAATTTTAAAAAGATCCTCCTTCCCAACATGGTGGTCGTTAATGATTCCAGTTAACTCAGACTATTTGGTAAGAGACCACTCCCATTGAACTAATCTAACTACCGTTTGTTAGTCTGTTACAACACCCTACCCTTTGGAGACAATAACATATTTGTATGATAGCTACTGATCTGTAAATAGATTGGACAAATTATTGTCCGCAAGAATCTCACATAAGAATGGGGGTAATACATGTTCAATTAATCCTGATGGACGGCAATACCTTGTTTGATTATTTGAACCGCACCCTCCACATTCTTTAAATACCGGGTTTCGTCAGACCCGCTGTATAAATATTCATTAAAAACGAAGATGTATATCATTTTTATAAGCACATCAGAGTCGATCTCCGGCTTGATAAGGCCGCGTTTTTTATCGCGCTCGATTATCTCGGTGTACTTTGCGTTACCCGTTCTTAGGAGATGCAGTATGAAGTCGCTGTTATCGATCACCGTCAATGCGCCTATCTTGGCATACTCCGGTCTAGTTTTGCCTACTATAATGGTGCCTTTCGCTCTTTGTATGATGGTTTCCAAAAAGCTGTCATT
>JBDKUD010000429.1:0-2172 GCA_039679805.1 Syntrophomonas sp.
GGACACAGATAATTTAATGAATATTAGACTAACACTTAATTTTCATATGTAATTGTGTCCTCCAGCTTATTAAATTTCAAAAGGATGAAGTGATTTGACCCGTAAAAATGATGACCCAGATAGGGAAAAAAAACGAATAGAACAACTCAAACAATATGAATATAAGGCCTATAATGAAGGCTTTAAATACATAGCTGGGATAGACGAAGCAGGCCGAGGACCATTAGCCGGACCGGTAGTTGCGGGTGCAGTCATTCTGCCACCGGATTTTTTCTTACCCGAAGTGGATGACTCCAAAAAGCTTAGTCCCGCAAAAAGGATGAACCTGGCAGTAGATATTAAACGAATGGCATTATCCTGGGCGGTTGGGTTTGTATTTCCACCTTACCTGGATGAGATAAATATCTTAAACGCTACCCGGGCAGCCATGAAGATGGCTGTTCAGGAACTTGCCTTGCAACCTGACCTGTTACTTATCGACGCCCTGCGTATTCCAGGTTTAAATATGGAACAGTACCCAATTATTAAGGGAGATTCGCTTAGTATTTCAATTGCTTGTGCTTCTATTCTGGCCAAGGTTGAAAGGGATCTGGCCATGGAAGCATTTGAAAAATTATATCCCGGTTATGGATTTGCCAAACATAAAGGTTATGCTACCAGGGAACATATTGCAGCACTTATGAAATTGGGGGCCAGTCCGATTCACCGGGAAAGTTTTGAACCGGTAAAATCAATGGTTGCAGGAGGAAAATATGGGGTACAACCAGGTCTCTTTTAACAAGATAACACTCAATATCACAGCTCCCCAAGGAGAAGGAGTCAGTTTCAATAAGGGGGAGATGCTGAAAGGTATTGTTCAGGACGTCCGTCAGGACGGTCTGGTTATGCTTCTAATTAAAGGTAAACTGGTTGAAGCAGCTACCGAAGTAATGGTAAAGTCTGGACAACAGCTGTTCCTTATGGTAGATGATATGAGAGACGGGAAAACCTATCTTAAAGTCATTACGCCACAAATGATGGGGGAGATTGAAAACGCCAATCTGTCTGTGGGGCTTTTGGATATAGGAGTTCAGTCTAAAGAAGAAAATATTGCAATGGCCAGGAAACTCCTTCAACATAATTTACCTGTAACCCAGGATAATCTTAATAACCTGGCCCGGGGAGTCAAAATACTGGGAGAACCTAGTCCCAGAAACCTGGAACTGGTTGCATTTGCTCAATCTCGGGGGCTTAATATTAATCCGGCTACATTAAATGCACTAAATCAATTTACTTCTGCAGAAGGTAATCTAATCAAAAACCTTTACAGTGTGTTCCAATCTATAACTCAGATAGCCAGTCAACCAAATCTACCTCCCGATTTAATTGCTCAACTGCAGGACATTGTTCAGGGAGAGGCAGCAACTAATTCTCCTAACCTGGCAGCACCGGTGCAAACAGGAAAAGAATCTCCGCAGGTTTTATCAGGGTTTGTGCCAGCCAGTCAAAATACGGCAGATGTTGTGTTAAGCAACACTAGCGCAGATTTTTCAGGGGAGCCTGAGCCTGGACAAATAATTGGAAAAGCTGAAATTCCTGAACTTGTTTCTGCCGGGACGGGAGAGATGCCAGGTACCCGGGAAAACGTCTTGAAGAGCTTCATTGCAGTAATGCGCCCGCTTTTGGATTTAATTCAGGTGGATATTGAGGAGTCGAACCTACAGGTTGCGGATAAGATACGTACTATTTTACAAGTACAACCCGAGATAATAAAAGGGCTAATATTCCTGGAAGATGTTTTGACCAAGGAAAATAAAGACTTGCTTAAAAACCCTGTGTTTACTGAACTATTACAGAAGGTGGAGAGTTTAGAAAAGGAATTGACCGGACAGAGATTATTTAATACCGTTGCCCGAATGCCAGGAGAAAATGCAGTTAACAGTTATTATTTCTCTTTTCCGGTTCTAATTGATAATGAATATCGATTATGTCAGTTAAAAATTGACCGGGATACTGACAAAAAAAAGTATTCCCAGGCGGACAATCTTAATTTTGTAGTTTCACTAGACACACCAAGACTGGGCCTGGTTCTATTTCATATTAACTGGCGAAGAAGCGGTGACCTGCGCCTGCAGGGAGTAGTGGAAAATGTCAGCACCCGCAGCTATATAAATAATAATATTAACCAACTGA
>JBDKUD010000352.1:0-29192 GCA_039679805.1 Syntrophomonas sp.
GAATTACTGGAAAGAAATTATGAGGTACATCTTATTGCCAGTAAACCCGCCTTAATTGTAACAGAGCAAGAACTGGGCTGGGAATCATCTGCATGCTGGGAGGAAACCTGGCACCGGCACATTCCCGGTGAAAAACTATTTTGCTATGATAATTCAGATATTGCGGCCAGGACAGCCAGTGGGTCATTTATTACCGAAGGCATGGTAATTATACCTTGCAGTATGTCTACTGTTGCTGCTGTAGCCAACGGGTTATCTAACAATTTAATAGAACGGACCGCGGATGTGATGTTAAAAGAAAAAAGACGGTTGATTATGGTTCCCAGAGAAACACCGCTAAGTTCGGTTCATCTTCGTAATATGTTGGCTCTTGCAGATATGGGTGTTCATTTGATACCGGCCATGCCTGGATTTTATCATAATCCCAAGACAATTGAAGACCTGATTAATTTCCTGGTGGGCAAAGTAATGGATGGCATAGGAATTAACCATAATTTATTTAAAAGATACGAATAAGTTAAATTACTGATTATTGAAAAATATTGCTGTACTAAGGGGGATAAGATGCTTGATTTCCGCTTTTTTAATCCGATAAAAAAGGAGTTAAAAATTGTTGAACGCAGCCTGATTGATAATATAGATACTGATATATCTTTATTGGATAATGCTTCAACTCACCTAATCAAAGCTGGAGGTAAAAGACTAAGACCGGCATTTACCCTGCTGGCTGCCAAGATTTATGCTGATTCTTTGGAAAAGGTAATACCTGTAGCAGTGGCTCTGGAGCTAATTCATATGGCCAGTTTGGTTCATGATGATGTTATAGATAACTCGAATGTCAGGCGCGGAGCTGAAACAGTTAAAAGTAAATGGGGTAATCGGGTTTCAATTTATGCCGGGGATTACATTTTAGCAAAGTCACTGTCTCTGGTGGCAGGTTATAAAAGAAGTGATATGGTAGATGTATTAGCTGAAGCCAGTATGAGGATTTGTGAAGGTGAAATAATTCAGATGCTCAGTTGTTTTAATGTAGATCAGGGCTTTAAGGATTATTTAAGGAGAATTGAACGGAAAACGGCCTTGCTTATATCAGTTAGCTGTAAATTAGGAGGAATGGTTAGTGATGCTCCCCAAAAAGAGATTCAAGCTCTGACCAAATACGGTTATTATCTGGGAATGGCTTTCCAGGTAACTGATGATATACTTGATTTTACTGCTGATGAAAAGACCCTGGGCAAGCCGGTAGGCAGTGATATACGACAGGGAGTAATTACCTTGCCGGCCTTGTATGCACTAAAGAATGATTCCAACCGCGATGAACTAAGTAGACTATTATCTTCTCCGGAGTTATGCATCAGTGAGGCGGATAGAATAATTGAAATAGTAATAAATTCAAATGGAATTGATTATGCCTATGATGTTACTCGCCGTTATGCACAAAAGGCACGGCAACAACTAAGTTTATTACCCGCCGTACCAGTAACTAAAACCTTATATGATATGACGGATTTTGTACTCAATCGAAAATTTTAAATTTGAGGGGGCAAACCGTGGGCTTTTTTGATTTATCAAGCGAGCAGAAACAGACAATCATTGAACACCTGGAAGATTTACGCAAATCCTTAATTATTAGTGTGGTTGCCATTATCATAGCTGCTGTTTTTTGCTTTTCTTACAGTGATCAGATACTAACTATAATTGTAACTCCCTTAACATCACTAAACGAAAGGCTAATAGTAACCGGGGTAACGGAAGCCTTTTTTGTCAAGCTGCAACTATCCCTTTTAGGAGGATTGGTACTGGCTTTCCCGATAGTAGCCTGGTCAATATGGAGATTTATTAAACCCGCCCTTTATCCCCATGAAAGAAAATATGTCTATATATTATTTCCTACCACTTTAATCTTATTTGTAACGGGAATACTGTTTTCTTATTTTGGAATTTTAAGATTAATTTTAAATTTTCTAATTTATATTGCCGGTAAGAATTTGGAAACTATGTTTAAAGTAGATCAGTATGTATCATTTGTTATGGCTTTTATCATTCCTTTTGGCCTGGTTTTTGAACTCCCGGTGGTGGTTTTCTTCTTAAGTAAATTGGGAATCATAACATCTCAAATGCTTTCCAAGAACCGAAAATATGCACTGTTAATAATAGTAACATTAGCAGCAGTACTCACTCCCGGACCTGATCCCATTTCCCAGATGATGATGGCTATTCCAGTGTATTTTTTGTATGAAGTAAGTATAATAGTGGCTAAACTTTCACGTCCTGGTAAAGGCAGAGGTAAGGATAATAAAAAAGGTTCTTTTAGGCAAGGACAATCTAACGACATAGATTCTGAATCTAGTGGCAATGAAGATAACTAATAATGACTGGTAAGCAAAGCCAGTAGGTGTTTGTGTTTAATAACTAAGTATATTGCAACTGAAGGTTGCTTTACAAACTTATAGCTATTTGTCATAATAACAATAACAATGGAGTTATAGCCGATATTTTAGGATGTTCTTGGTTTCTTGAATACCGTTTTGTACAGAGAAAAAGGAGGGACAGACTTGTTTGGATTTATTGGCAATATTGGACCGTGGGAACTGGCTTTGGTTTTAGTAATAGTACTTATAATTGTAGGACCTGGTAAATTACCACAAGTGGGCCAATCAATGGGCAAGGCCTTGCAGAACTTCAGAAAAGCCAAGGAAGAGGATTTCGAAGGACTCGAGGAAAAAGACAAGAAAGAAAATAAATAGGTCTGGTTGACAGACCTTTTTTTAATAAAACATCACAGGGGTTAAAATGGCACATTTATTTCCGGCTTTTTTAAATCTGGCTAACAAAGACTGCCTGATTATCGGTGGCGGCAAGGTGGCAGAACGCAAAGTTCGAGACCTTTTAGATTATGATGCCCGGATAACGGTTATAAGTCCCGAGGCGGAAAATAATATTAAACACTGGGCCAATCAAGGTATTATTACCTGGAAACCAAGAGGATTCCAGGTAACTGATCTGGACGGTGTTTTTCTGGTATTTCTGGCTACTGATGATAGAAATTTAAACCACCAGGTGGTGAGTTTATGCCGTAATCAGCAGATCCTTGTTAATGCCGTGGACGACCCACCTAACTGTGATTTTTATGTTCCATCAGTTATCAGAAGACAATCTCTGGCAATAGCTATTTCAACCGAAGGAAAAAGTCCGCTTTTTGCCAGGAAAATGCGTGAAGAATTAGAACAGCTTATAACTGCCGAATACGGAGAATTTGTTGAAATATTAGGGGAACAACGGGAATTAATTAAAACGCAGGTTGCGGATATAACAAAAAGAAAAGAGATTCTCGTATCTTTGGTATATTCGGACATATTAGAGTTGCTCAAAGCGGGGGAGAAAGAAAAGGTAAGGGAGCGAGTTGAACAATGTATGTCCTTCTTACAGGATTGAATCACCGTTCAGCCCCGGTAGAGATTCGTGAAAAGTTTTCTTTTACCGATGCTGACCTAAGTCGTGCTTATAATAATCTGAAAAGCAAATCGGCTCTCGAAGGAGTAGTTTTATTAGCCACCTGTAATCGTACCGAAGTTTACGCCACTGCCAAGAATATTGAAGCAGGAATGGAAGTCCTGGAGACATTTATGGAAGAGTATTCCGGTATAGCTAATCTGAGAGAGTATACATACCAGCCAAGTTGCTATAGTGCCATATCCCACCTGTTTAAAGTTGCATCGGGGTTAGACTCCATGATATTGGGGGAAACCCAAATACTGGGGCAGGTTAAAGAAGCCTATCAAAAAGCTATGGATTACAAAGCTTCAGATGGAATATTAAATTCTCTATTTCAAAAGGCTATATATGTTGGCAAAAAGGTTCGGACTGATACCGGTATTGACCAGCATCCGGTTTCGGTTAGTTATGCAGCGGTGGAATTGGCCGGTAATATATTGGGGGACCTGGCTAATAAGACAGTGCTGGTAGTAGGCGCCGGAGAAATGAGTGAATTAACAACCGGCTATCTAATGGACAACGGAGTACAATCGGTTATTGTCTCCAACCGTTCTTATGAAAAGGCTATAGATATGGCCAGTCGTTTTAACGGACGGGCGGTTCGTTTTGATGATCTGGCTCCTGAACTGGCTGACGCCGATATTGTAATAAGCTGTACGGCAGCAACCCATTATGTACTACGCGAAGATAATTGTCGTACAGTTCTTAAGTCTCGTCAGGGCAAAGATATTATTATGATTGATATTGCCGTGCCCCGGGATATTGAACCGACTCTAAAAAGTATTGCCGGCGTGCATATTTATGATATTGATGATCTTAAAAATGTTGTCGATGCAAATTTTATGGAAAGATATAAAGCATCCCTGGAGGCAGAGAATATTATAGCTGATGAAATGGTTAAGTTTAATGAGTGGCTGGCTACTCTTTATGTCGTGCCAGTAATTACCGCTATAAAGTCAACCGGGGAAAAAATAAAGCAAAATGAGTTAAAAAGGGCTTTCAACCGCCTGGGTAAAATTCCTGAACGTGAACAGGAGATAATAACCTCTATGGCCAATTCTATCGTAAATCAACTTTTGCACTACCCGGTAGTTAACTTAAAGGATATGGCGGTAACTAATGAAGGTCACCTATACGCCGAGGTGGTAAAGAAACTATTTAATTTGCAGGTTGAAAGCAAGGAGCAGGAAGAATATGAACAATTTGAAGCTGGGAACGAGAGGTAGCCGCCTGGCCCTCTGGCAGGCTGAAGATGTGTCTGCCCGGTTGAAAAACGTGGAACCGGATATTAATATTATTACGGAAGTAATAAAAACCATGGGAGATAAAATCCTGGATGTAGCCTTATCCAGGATTGGGGATAAAGGCCTTTTTACCAGAGAAATCGAAAAAGAGCTCCTGGACGGCAATATAGATATTGCCGTTCATAGCCTTAAAGACCTTCCGGGAGTTTTGCCCGAGGGTTTATGTATAGGGGCAGTTCTAAAGAGGGAACATCCCGGGGATGTATTAATTTCCCACAAGGGTTATACATTTGCTGATTTGCCTTCTGGTGCAATTTTGGGTACGTCCAGCCTGAGAAGGATGGCGCAGATAAAAAACAAGCGGCCTGATATTAATATAGTGGAGCTGCGGGGAAATGTTGAAACACGATTAAGAAAAATGGAAGAACAGGACCTGGACGGTATTGTTCTAGCCTATGCGGGTATTACTCGCCTGGGCTTTGCTGAACACATAAGTGACATGATCCCGTTTGATATAATTTTGCCGGCCGTAGGACAAGGAGCTATTGCCATTGAAATCAGGGAAAAAGATTACAAAACCCGTAAACTGCTTGAGAAAATAAATGACCCTACTACCCTGATTGAAGTCCTGGCGGAAAGGGCTTTTCTTAAAGAATTACAGGGGGGCTGCCAGGTTCCTATTGCCTCCCTGGCTAAAATGCAGGCTAACCAACTGCAGATACATGGATTGATTGCTTCTCTGGATGGAAAAGAATTATATATGGCGGTTGAAGAGGGTATGGAAAGAGATGCAGAAATTATGGGCAGGAATCTTGCTAAAAGACTTTTAGACCGTGGTGCTGGCAGGATACTGGCGGAAATTAAGCAATGGGGAGATCAAAAATGAAAAATGGCAGGGTATATTTGATAGGTGCAGGCCCTGGCGATCCGGGGCTGCTTACGCTAAAAGGCAAAAAACTGCTGGAAAAGGCGGATGTAGTTGTTTATGATCGTCTGGTTGGTGATCGAATTCTGGCTTTTGCCAGCCCCCAGGCAGAGTTAATATATGTTGGAAAAGTTTCTGGCCACCATGCTCTTTCTCAGGAACAAATAAATGAGTTATTGGTAGAGAAGGCATCTCATGGGAAAGTTGTAGCGCGCTTAAAAGGCGGAGACCCATTTCTGTTCGGACGTGGGGGCGAGGAGGCGTTATTTGTTAGAGAACATGGCCTCGATTTTGAAGTAGTGCCCGGAATAACTTCAGCAATTGCAGTACCTGCCTATGCAGGTATTCCAGTAACCCATCGTGATGCCACCTCCAGTTTTGCGGTAATAACCGGACATGAAAAACCGGATAAAACAGCTAGTTCTATTAAATGGAAGGAAATTGCCAATGGAATAGGCACCCTGGTTTTTCTCATGGGAGTGGAAAATTTAGGATTCATTGTTGAAAATCTTATAAATAATGGGCGAGACCCTAATACTCCGGTGGCCTTGGTAAGATGGGGAACTCTTCCTGAACAGGAGGTTCTAACCGGGACTCTGGAGAACATTGTAAACAAGGTTAAAGAGAGCTCTTTTAAGCCTCCGGCAATAATTGTTGTTGGTGAAGTTGTTGATTTAAGGCAGGATTTAAGTTGGATTGAGAAGAAACCTCTATGGGGAAAAAGAATTGTTGTTACCCGCTCTCGAAAACAGGCCAGTATTCTGGCTGATCGGATTGTTGAATTGGGCGGAGAAGCTATAGAATTTCCTACTATTGAAATTTGTAAAGAGCCTGATTTGAGTGAGTTATATAGTTGTTTTAGTCATATTGAAGATTATTCGTGGATGATTTTTACCAGTGTAAATACGGTAGACATTTTTTTTGGTGAACTAAAGTTAAAAGGTTATGATATTCGTAATTTAAAGGGAATAAAAATCTGTGCCATAGGTCCGGCAACCAGAGAACGATTACAGTCCATAGGATTGCAGGTAGATATCGTCCCTCAAGAATATAAGGCCGAAGGAATCATTGAAGAATTGGAAGGAAATATTCAGGTAGGGCAATTGGTTCTACTTCCTCGGGCCAGGGGTGCCAGGGGTATTCTGCCGGAAAGTATTCGCCAAATGGGTGCTCAGGTAGATGAAGTTTTTTTGTACCAGGCGGTTCCAGCTATAGGCATAAGTAACAACACACTGAATAGTATTATTAATGGACAGGTTGACTTGATAACTTTTACCAGTTCATCAACTGTGACTAATTTTGTTACTATGGTTGGTGAAGAGAACTTAAAAAATATTACTACCCGGGTAAAAGTAGCCTGCATTGGTCCTATTACTGCTGATACTGCCCGAAAGCATGGATTTACTGTAGATATTATGGCCAGTCACTATACTATAGATGGATTGCTGGAAGCAATTCTATCCGCGTTGAATTAACGTACTTAAAGGGGAGGAATCGTAATGATCGGGTGTACCAAGCTTCTATGTGGTACTGCCACAGTTTCCGAAGTAATTAAACATAGTCTGGATGGTGATGTACCGCCCCAGCTTTTGCAATTTTCGGATATTAACCGTCCACTGGTGGTGTGGAATACTACCAATCGCTGTAATTTGCGCTGCAAACACTGTTATATCGAAGCCGAGGATCATAGTTATGACAGTGAGTTAACCAACGAAGAGGCACGTATTTTTATTAATGATTTGGCCCAAATGAAAGTTCCGGTACTCCTTTTTTCCGGGGGAGAACCGTTAATTCGCAAAGATATTTATGAATTGGGGAGTCTGGCGGCGGATAAAGGCCTAAGGCCGGTTATATCCAGTAATGGAACTTTAATAGATGATGAGGTAGCCTTAAAAATAAAAGCAGCCGGGTTTCAATACGTAGGTATAAGTATTGACGGAGCGCCATTAACCCATGATGAGTTCAGAAATAAAAAGGGCGCTTTTGACATGGCCATCAGAGGAATCAGGGCATGTCTTAATAACGGTGTAAAGACCGGTATTCGGTTTACAGTTAATAAATATAACCAGAAGGATTTACCGGAAATATTTGATATTATTGAAAGAGAAGGAATTCCCCGCTTTTGTATGTACCATCTGGTGTATGCCGGACGTGGCAAGGAAATGATGGCAATGGATACTGTTACTGCTGAGAAGCGTGCCATCTTAAATCTAGTAAGTGAAAAGACCGTTGAACTTTACAAAAAAGGTGTGGAGGTAGAAATACTGACCACCGATAACCATGCTGATGGGATTTACCTATATAATCAAATTTGCCAAAAAGAACCGGACCGGGCGCAAGAAGTGGTAAATCTACTGCAAATGCATGGGGGATGTTCGGCAGGTACTAAATTCGCCAATGTTGATCCCCGTGGTAATGTTCATCCCTGTCAGTTCTGGCAGGATTATACGGTGGGAAATGTCAAAGATAAACCCTTTAGTGAAATATGGACTTCTGATGATGAACTTATGGTTAAGTTAAGAGAAAAACACAAATACCTGCAGGGTAAATGTGGAACGTGTGATTTTAAATCTCTTTGTTCAGGTTGCCGGATAAGAGCTCGGGCTGCTTATGGCGATATATGGGCTGAAGACCCGGCCTGTTATCTGAACGGAGAAGAAATTATAAAGTAAGGTGATTAAAGTGAGTTTTCCAATTAATAGAATGAGGAGATTACGGACAACTCCTAGTTTACGGGATATGTTAAGAGAAACTACTTTATCGGTGAAAGATTTGATTTATCCTATGTTTGTAGTCTTTGGCCGGGATAAACAGATTCCTATAAACTCTATGCCGGGAATTTACCAGTATTCGATAGATAAGCTTAGTTCAGAAATTAAAGAAATTGAGGCCCTGGGGATTCCGGCTATAATGCTTTTTGGTATACCCGAACATAAGGACAGTATGGGTACCGGTGCTTATGATGATAATGGTGTGGTGCAACAGGCAGTGAAGCTGGTCAAGGACACCTGCCCGGATCTCCTGGTTATTACTGATGTTTGTATGTGTGAATATACTGATCATGGGCATTGTGGAGTCATTGACGCTAATGGTTATGTAATCAATGATGCCACTTTAGAGTTGCTGGCTATGGAGTCATTATCCCATGTCCGGGCCGGTTGTGATATGGTTGCACCATCAGATATGATGGATGGTCGGGTAGGATATATACGCAAATGTCTGGACGAAAACGGGTATGACAATATTCCGATTATGTCTTATGCCGCTAAATACAGCTCAGGTTTTTACGGACCTTTCCGTGAGGCAGCGGAGTCAAGCCCGAAATTTGGTAACCGTAAAACGTATCAGATGGACCCGGCCAATATCCTGGAAGCATTACATGAGGTGGAACTGGATATTGAAGAAGGGGCCGATATAGTAATGGTAAAACCAGCCCTTCCTTATTTAGATGTAATCAAGGCGGTAAAAGATAAATTTGGCTATCCGACCTGTGCCTACAATGTAAGTGGTGAATATTCCATGCTTAAGGCAGCAGCATTACAAGGTTGGCTGGATGAAACCGCAGTAATGATGGAATCTCTGACTGCAATTAAAAGAGCCGGCGCAGATATGATTATTACCTATTTCGCCAAAGACGCCGCTCGGGAATTGTAATTCAACACAGATTAACACAGATTTAATTATGAAGGACACAGATTTTTTTATATGATTTTAACTGAGTTATTTTAGTTGTTCATAAAATCATTGGAGATAAAAAGAGAACTCTTTCTAATTTTTTTTGAACTCTGTGTTAATCCTTTAAAATCTGTGTACGAGCGAAGCGAGTCTGTGTTGAATTTCCCAGCGTCTAATCTCAAATGTGCCAGAAGGGAGTTTTTATAATGCTGGTTTCATGGAATTCTACTAATCAGTGTAATATGTTCTGTGATCATTGTTATCGGGATGCGGGTGCCCGCCTGGATGACGAACTTACTACCACAGAAGCCAGAAAACTTATTGATGAGATACAAAAAGCAGGTTTCCGCATTATGATTTTTAGTGGCGGAGAATCTTTAATGCGTAAGGATATTTATGAACTGGGAGAGTATGCTACCGCGCGTGGTTTACGTGCGGTTTTAGGGACCAATGGGACCCTCATAACGCCCGAAGTAGCGCAGAATCTTAAGCAAGCTGGTTTCATGGCGGCCGGGGTAAGTCTGGACAGCCTGGTACCGGAGAAGAACGATGCTTTTCGTAAACTGGATGACGCTTTTAATTTAACAATTGCCGGGATGAAAAATTTACAGAAGGTGGGGCTCCCTTTCCAGATTCATACTACGGTAATGGATTGGAATGTGGATGAACTGGAGTCAATTACTGATTTTGCTGTTAAGATAGGAGCCATGGCGCACCATGTGTTCTTTTTAGTTCCTACGGGACGGGGAATTAACATCGAGGATGAGGCTTTAAGAGTTACTGCCTATGAAAAAACCATAGCCCGTTTAATGGAAAAGCAAAAGCAAGTTGACATTGAGATTAAACCTACTTGCGCTCCCCAATTTATTAGGGTTGCTGATAAAAAGGGAATTCCTATAAGGTTCACCCGGGGATGTCTGGCCGGGATAAGTTATTGTATTATAAGTCCGCGCGGGGATGTTCAACCATGTGCTTACCTGAATATTCCTCTGGGCAATGTCAAAGAAAAACCCTTTGATGAAATTTGGCACCAAAACACGTTGCTAAAAGAATTACAAACCAGAAATTACAAAGGCAAATGTGGAATATGCGACTATAACGATAAATGTGGCGGCTGCCGGGCACGGGCCTATTTCTATAGCGGGGGAGACTATATGGCGGAAGACGAATGGTGCCTTTATAAACCACAAGGGACAGGGTGCCATGCATAGAGTTGATGGGCTGGATAGCCAGATACTAAATATTTTGCAGGATGATTTCCCTGCTGATGTCAGACCTTTCCAAGTTATAGCGGAAAAGCTGCACGTTTCCGAAAACGAAATATTAGATAGAATCAGCGCTTTAAAGGAATGTGGTCTTATAAGAAGAATTGGTGGAATAATAGATTCCAGAAACTTGGGGTTTTATTCTACTTTATGTGCCTGTAAGGTGGCAGAAGACAGGATTGAGGAAGTAGCGGCTATAATAAATCTGCAAAAAGAAGTAACTCACAACTATATTCGTAATCATGAGTTGAATATGTGGTTTACGCTTACGGTTTCATCACCAGATGAATTATTGACAGTAATCAGACACCTTGAGAAACTAACCGGGGTAAGTATTCAAAGTATGCCCGCCACAAAGTTATATAAGATTAAGGTGTCTTTGGAAATAGGTAGCAAAAATGATTTATGATTTAATAGACAAAGAAATAATCAAGTTCCTGCAGGGTAATCTCCCACTGGAGTCGCGGCCTTATAAAGGGTTAGCTGAGAGACTAGATCTGACTGAACAGGAAATTGTATTGCGCATTGAGAATATGAAACGAAAAGGAATAATTCGCAGACTGGGTGCCATTCTGCGTCATTACCAGGCCGGTTATAATGTAAATGCCCTGGTGGTTTGGAAGGTTGCAGCGAGCCAGGCTGATCACGCCGGGCAAATCATGGCAGGATTTAATGAAATCAGTCATTGCTATTTGCGGGATGTTCCCAAAGGTTTTGATTATAATCTTTTTACCATGATCCACTCCCACAGTGATGAAAATTTGGCTGCTATTATCAATGAAGTATCCTGCCAAACCGGGATAAAGAAATATTTAATAATTAGAAGTGTTAAAGAGTTAAAAAAGGTTAGTATGACATATTTCTAGTACAGTTGTATGGGGAGGTAAGTTTTCTTGCATAACATTAGCAGATCTATAGAGCTTTTTGATAAAGCCTGTAAATATATGCCGGGCGGGGTTAATAGTCCAGTCAGGGCTTTCAAGTCAGTTGGGCTTAATCCTTTGTTTATACAAAGCGCACAAGGTTCCAGGATGTATGATGCCGATGGGAACGAATATATAGATTATGTTTGTTCCTGGGGACCATTGATTTTGGGACACAGTTATCCCGAGATAATAAAATCAATATGTGAGGCGGCTGCCAAGGGAACCAGTTATGGTGCTCCCTGTGAGTCGGAAATTGAACTGGCAGAACTAATTTGTCAGGCTATTCCCTCTATCGAAAAGATCCGTATGGTTAACTCGGGTACCGAAGCTACTATGAGTGCGGTAAGGCTTGCTCGAGCTTATACCGGCAGAAACAAGATCGTTAAATTTGAAGGCTGTTATCACGGACATGCCGATACCTTTCTTATTAAAGCAGGATCAGGCCTGATGACTGCAGGTATTCCTACCAGTCCCGGTGTTCCACGGGAATTTGCCGAACATACCGTTGTTGGTAAATATAATAATTTGAATTCTGTTGAAGAGATATTCAGTCACTATCCTGATGATATAGCTGCCGTTATAGTTGAACCGGTAGCTGGCAATATGGGGCTGGTACTTCCGGATGTAAAATTTTTAAAGGGCTTGCGGACCCTGACGGAAGCTCATGGAAGCCTGTTAATATTTGACGAAGTCATAACTGGTTTTAGGACTACCTATGGGGGCTTTCAGAATATCGCCAATATCAAACCCGATTTAACCACTCTCGGAAAAATAATCGGAGGAGGGTTGCCGGTAGGCGCATACGGTGGACGAAAAGATATTATGGATCGGGTTGCTCCCCAGGGTGATGTCTACCAGGCAGGAACCCTGTCAGGAAATCCACTGGCAATGGCAGCAGGCATTACTACCCTGAAAATTTTGAAGGATTCAGACCGGTATCAAAAAATTCAGTTACTGACCCACCTTTTAACCAGTAAACTAAAAACCATTTTTGAATCACATGGTCTTAATTATGCAATAAATACCGTTGGCTCCATGTTTTCCATTTTCTTTACGGGTGAAGAGGTTGTAGACTATAACAGTGTAATGACCTGTGATACCGCCCGATATGCCCAATTCTATAAAGAACTGTTGCAGGAGGGTATTTATTTTCCACCGTCCCAATTCGAAGTATGTTTTGTTTCCTGTGCCCATGAGCCGGATGATATAGAAAAAACTGTCCAGGCGATTAACCGGGTACTGGATAAAACAATACAGGAGGGATAAGCTGTAGTGGAGAATCAAGGTAGCTGGGAATGGTTCATTAAGAAGTTTGAAAGTTTAAGTAAAATAGATCTTAATGCTTATAAAAGACCGCAAATGGAAAGACGAATCAATAGTTTTATGAGGTCGGTTAATAGCAATGATTATGTGAGTTTTATAAATATCCTGGGTGCTGACAAGCAATTATATCGTAAATTTATTGAACATTTGACTATAAATGTTTCTGAGTTCTTCCGTAACTCCAACCACTGGACAGTCCTGGAAAAGGAAATAATTCCTGAATTATTGGCCGGGCACAGTCAGATAAAGGTATGGAGTGCCGGTTGTTCAACCGGAGAAGAACCGTATTCTTTGGCTATGTTATTTAAGGAGAAATTTGCCGGCCGAGTTGACAAGATAATTGCTACTGATATTGACAATGAAGTACTGGAAAAGGCAGCTATTGGATTATATACTGAAAAAGCGGCGCAAACAATACCCGAGTATTTCCGCAAAAAATATTTGGTCCGGGAAGGTGAATACTACCGGATAAATGACACAATTAAGAAAATGGTACAGTTTAAACAACACGACCTTTTAAAGGATGTTTATACCCACGATTTTGATTTAATTCTGTGCCGAAATGTGGTAATATATTTCACCGAAGATACCAAACAGAAGCTGTATCGTAGATTTGCTGAGGCTTTACGAACCAGAGGGGTTATCTTTATCGGTAGTACTGAACAGATTTTTCAGGCTAAAGAATTGGGGCTTAAATCTATTGCGACGTTTTTCTATCAAAAAGTTTGACTTTATTCTACTCTATTTTGGTTGCTAATTAAAAATTCGCAGACCAGAAAAGGAGGAAATATAAGTTAAATAGCGAAACATAATTTTGATACGATTTTTTTTATTTTTATCTTGGGGGGAAAAACGGCATAACCGTTCTTCATGAAGGCGGTGCCGTATTTGTTAATAAACATATATATAATACTCATGGGGGTGATTAACTAAATAAAGATTCGATACCTCGGTATTCGTATTTTGTTCCCAAATTACCGCAAGCAAATTATTAGATGAAAAGGAGGAATGAACTTGAAGGTTCTGGTGTGTGTTAAGCAAACATTTGACACAGAGGCCAAAATTGAGTTGAAAGATGGCAAGATTAATGATGCGGGTATTAATCTAATTATTAATCCGTATGATGAAGTCGCTGTAGAAGGTGCTATTCAACTAAAAGAAAAGAAAGTTATGGATGAAGTAGTTGTTATGTCAGCTGGTGCAGACAAAGCTATGGATGCAATTCGTACCGCTTTAGCAATGGGTGCTGATAGAGGTATTTTAGTAAAGCAGGATACTGCTGCTGACGAATTTGCAAGAGCAGCGGCTCTAGCTGCAGCAATTAAAGCAGAAAATCCCGATTTGGTCCTTGCCGGTCATGTTGCTGCTGATGATGGTTCCTCACAGGTTCCCACCCGTATAGCAGAAATCCTTGGCCTTCCCCATATTAATGTTATCACCAGTCTCGATATCGCAGGTGGCAAAGTAACTTGCGCCAGTGAAGCTGATGGTGGCACTCAGGTTACGGAAGTAAGTCTTCCGGCTGTAGTTTCCAGTCAGGTTAGCTGGAATGAACCTCGTTATCCGTCCATGAAGGGAATCATGCAAGCTAAGAAAAAACCAGTTGCCACTGTAGATGCGGCAGCAGTTGATAATAAGGTTAAAATCGTGGAACTAAGTCTTCCCGCAGCCAAGACTGCAGGTGTTAAGATCGAAGATGACCCTGAAGTAGCTGCTGTTAAGTTAGCAGACTGGATGAAGAATACTGTAAAAGTGGAAATAAAATAGGTGATAAGAATTTAATTATAAAGGAGGGTACCTGATGGCAGGCACATGGATATTTGTAGAACAAAGAGAAGGTAATATCCGTAAAGTAACTTACGAAATGCTCTCAGAAGCCAAGAAATTCGGAGATGAAGTATGTGCTGTAGTATTTGGTAAAGGCGTAGAAGGCTTAGCTCCTGAGTTTGCAAAATATGGTGCAGATAAAGTTTATGTGGCCGATGCTGATGTATTTGCCAACTATAATACTGGTGCTTATGTAGCCCAGATGATTGCTATGATTAAAGAATATAGCCCCAATGCGGTATTGTTTGCTCATACCTTCAACGGCAGAGATTTTGGATCCAGATTAGCCCAGAAATTAGAACTGGGTCTGGCTACTGATGCTCTGGCAGTTGATATGACAGCTGGTAAAGGTGTATTTACCAGATCTATCTATGCTGGTAAAGCCCTGGCTAAAGTAGAAGTAGCTGGAGCCCCTGTTCTTGGCACTATTCGTGCCGGTGTTTGGGAAGTTACTCCTGCAGCTGGCGCTGGTGCTGTTGTCAAAGCTGCTATTGCTGCTACCGATGCTGATGTATATCAGACTGTAAAAGACTTTAAACCCACAGTTTCAGCAAGACCAGAACTTACTGAAGCTGATGTAGTTGTATCCGGTGGCCGTGGATGTAAAGGCCCCGAAGGCATCAAACTTATTGAAGATCTGGCTGATATGCTGGGTGCTGCAGTCGGTGGTTCACGTGCTTCAATCGACTCGGGCTGGTTAGGGCATGAATTACAGGTAGGACAGACTGGTAAAGTTGTAAATCCTAACCTGTATATAGCATGTGGTATTTCCGGCGCTATCCAACATCTGGCTGGTATGGCTTCCTCCAAGTTTATCGCTTGTGTTAATACCGATACTGAAGCTCCGATTTTCGGTGTATCCGATTTCGGTGTTGTAGCTGACTTATTTAAAGTTGTTCCCGTTGTAATGAGCGAACTGAAAAAATAGTTTTCCCAGATGTACTTATAGCTGGATATGTGATTTTCACATATCCAGCTAATAATTATTGTAAGGTGTTAAGGAGGGAATTACTGTATGATTTTCGGCTTTGAACCATTAGAAGGTGGTTACGAGGTCCCGATGCGTGTCGTTGGAGCTAATATTCCCTACGAATGGCTTATCTATATCTTGATGTTTATTCCCATTGGAGTTTTCCTGTATGGCTTTTGGAAAAAAGCTGAAGTCTGGTTGTTGGCCAAGGGTGAAATACACAGAAACGATAAGATAGGACAGCGTATTGTTTCTTTTCTGGTAAATGCATTACTGCAGGCTAAAGTTGTCAAGAAACCACTGGCAGGATGGATGCATTTCTTCCTGTTTTGGGGATTCTTCCTATTATTCGCGGCAGCCGGCCTGGATGCCATGCATAATGCTATTAAATGGCCGCATTTGGCAGGCACAACTTATATTGGTATGTCATGGATAGTTGATGTTATTGGGTTCCTTGCTCTTATTGGTATTTTGGTACTGGGTATAATTAGGTATTGCCAGAAACCGGAGAGATTAAATGATACCAAATCCGCAGATGGCTGGATAATCCTTCTGATATTTGTTATCCTGTTAACCGGTTTCTTCATTGAAGGCTTAAGAATAGCTGCGCAAATCAAACTTTCCACCACTATGAGTCAGATTGGATATGAAAAAATAGCATCTCCAATAGGATGGGCATTTACCACTCTATTTGCGGGAATGAGCTTGGATAGCATGCTTATATGGCACAGATTTTTGTGGTGGTTCCACATGGTTTTGGCCTTCATGTTTATCGGTATGGTTCCGTTCACCAAACTATGGCATATTTTTGCTAGTATGCTTAATTACTTCTTCCGCGATTTGGAGCCTTCCGCATGTCGGATGGTTGAAAATATCGAAGAAGCTACCAGTTTTGGTGTAGAAAATATTGAAGATTTCGGTTGGAAAGATCTGCTGGACCTGGATACCTGCATTCGTTGCGGCAGATGTCAGGAGAATTGTCCAGCATATAATACCGGCAAGGCCTTAAATCCAAAATTAACTCTTATTCAGGCAATGAAGCTGCATCTTGATGCCAAGGTTCCATATCTTTTAGAAGCTAAGGCCAACGGAGTAAGTGCTGAAGCTGAGGAAATGGCTATGACTGATGAGGCTGAAGCTGTTAATCCTATGGAACAGAGTTTAATTTATGATGTGGTAACTTCCGAGGTTATTTGGGATTGTACCAACTGTCGTGCATGTATGGAACATTGCCCAATGTATATTGAGCATATTCCCAAGATTGTTGAATTACGCAGAAACCTGGTTATGTGGCAGGGTGATATGCCTGGTGAAGCTCAGGCTGCTTTTACCAACATGGAACGTAACTACAACCCATGGGGTGTAGGCTGGGCTAATCGTGCCTCCTGGTTGGAAGAGAGAGGCGTAAGAGATATGGTTAATCTCTTAGCCGAAGACGGTAAAGAATTTGAATACCTGCTGTATGGCGGCTGTGGAGTTTCCTTTGATGATCGTTATAAGAGAGTAGGCGAAGCTCTGGTTAAACTGCTTAATAAGGCAGGAGTAAAAATTGGCTACCTGGGAACAGAAGAGTTCTGCTGTGGTGACTCGGCCCGGAGACTGGGTAATGAGTACCTGTATCAGACTCTGGTCAACCAGAACTTGGAGAGCTTCAATAATTATGGCGTTAAGAAAATAATTGCCATATGCCCACATTGTTACAATGCTTTAAAGAATGAATATCCGCAAATGGGCGGCAAGTATGAAGTATATCATTATACTGAGTTCTTAGCCAAGTTAATTGCAGAAGGCAAACTGAAAGCCAGTAAGCCTCTGGGAGTAAAAGCAACTTATCATGATTCCTGCTTCCTGGGCAGGCATAATGGTGTTTATGAAGACCCCAGAAAGGTTTTGAGAGCTGCTGGAGCAAATGTCATCGAAATCGAAAAAGGCAAGAACTTTGGCTTCTGTTGTGGTGCTGGCGGCGGACGTATGTGGCTGGAAGAAGAAGCGGTAGAAGGTTACAAACGTATCAATGATACCAGGACCGACCAACTGCTGGTTCCAAATCCGGACATGGTAGTAACCAATTGCCCGTTCTGCTTAACCATGATTAATGATGGTGTCAAAGCTGCCGGAGTTGAAGAACAGACCAAGGTGTATGATGTTGCCGAGGTACTGTGGAAATCAATGGAGTAGTTAATTCATCTGGTAAGTAAAACGACTCACAGGAGTTTATCAGGCTGTTGATATTTATATCGACAGCCTGATTTTTTGGGTTATTATTAAATAAAAAGAATTTACCAATAATAAGAATATATAAACCGGTTTTCAATAAATAAAAGTTATTTATTTTAAAGGGAATCTTATTACTTCCATAGAACTTATTAAGAATTTGCGGTGAGCAGTAATTTCAGAAAGGGGGATCAATTTGAAACTTGCTGTTTATCCAGGAAGTTTTGATCCAGTCACCAATGGCCATATAGATATTTTGGAAAGGACTAGTAAATTATTTGATAAGATTGTAGTTGCGGTAATACATAATGTTTCCAAGCAAGCCTTATTTACACCGCAGGAGCGAGCTGATCTGATAAGGGAAAGCACTAAACATCTACCTAATATTGAGGTGGAGTGTTTCAGCGGATTACTGGCAGATTATGTTTCAGGGAAACATGCCTGTGCAATAATAAGGGGATTAAGAACAGTCATCGATTTCGAATATGAAATGCAGATGGCTATGTGGAATCGAGTATTAATACCTAATTTGGAAACAATTTTTGTAATGTCGGACAGCAAATATACTTTTGTAAGTTCGAGTGGAGTAAAAGAAGCAGCCCTGTTGGGAGGTAACGTTAGTTCACTGGTTCCCGAGGTTGTTGAACGAGGTTTATTAGCTAAGTTAACAATTATCAGACAAAATAAGGAGGGCTAATGCAGCCCTCCTTATTGATTATGCAAGGTGATATAAGATGGTAACCTTATACCTAGCACAGGTCAATCCTGTGTCCTGCTAAAGCTCCTCCAGTGTCAGCAGCAATAGCATTCCATATTCTTTATATACACTTGCTTCCAGTGAATAACTATTAAAAAGAGCAGTCGTTTTTGAAAAGTTCAGGTTTATGGGTATAATTACTATTGAGATATATTTAAAGGAAAGGTATAGATATGAATAGGATTGACTATTTGCTAAAGGCAGTAGACAGTAACCAGCAGGTTAGAATAATGATTGCCAATACTACCGGGGTGATTGAGGAGGCTCATCAAAGACATAATACGTCGGCAACGGCCTCGGCTGCGCTGGGCAGGGTATTAACTGCTGCCATTATGATGGGTACCGATATGAAGGGAAGCCAGGATATTATTACTGTACGAGTCTGTGGGAATGGGATAAGTGGCCCTATTGTTATTACAGCTGATAATTCTGGTAACGGCAGAGGATTTGTTTCTAATCCGGGTGCGGATTTGGAATCGCGTTATCCGGGTAAGCTGGCAGTTGGAGAGCTGGTAGGCAAAGAAGGATATTTGGAGGTTATGAAGGATCTGGGATTAAAGCAGCCGTTCGTTGGTCGGGTTCCTCTAGTCAGCGGGGAGATTGCGGAGGATTTTGCCCAGTATTTTATGATGTCGGAACAAATACCATCATTGGTATCCCTGGGTGTATTGGTGGCACCAGATCTAAGTATAATAGGGTCAGGTGGGCTAATCGTTCAGGCGCTGCCGGGAGCCGAAGATTCATTGTTGGCGAATATTGAAAAAAATATTACTGCCCTCGGACCCATAAGTAATGTTATGAAAACCTATGCGCTGTTGGAGGATGCTTTAGACGTGATAATGACTGGGATTGATTATAAAATAGTAGGTGAGATTCCGCTCGCCTTTAAATGTAATTGCAGCCGGGATAGATTAGCAGTTATTCTTTCCAGCCTTTCTGATGATGACATTAAGGATGCTTTTGAAAAAGAGGGGAGATTAGAGGCAGTGTGTAATTTTTGCCAGGAGCGATACGAGTATACCCCGGAAGAAATCTGGGCTTTGAAAAAGCAAAAGCCTTAGAAATTATCTAAGGCTAATGTGATCTGTGCTATATTGCTCTTTTAACTTTACCTGAGCGTAAACAACGTGTACATACATACATTTTAGCAGGTGTATCATTAACTATTACTTTTACACGTTGTACATTTGGTTTCCATGCCCGGTTGGTCCTTATATGGGAATGGCTGAATTTCTTACCAAAGGTTACGCTTTTTCCGCATACTTCACATTTAGCCACAATTTTGCCCCCTCTCTGTAACAGTTGCACTCAACTATTTTACCAGAAGAGGTTGGAAAGGGCAAGATAAGGAGGAATAAATCTTCAATTGAAGAATTATCATTATATTGGATTGGAGGGATTTTTATGTTTAACATTAAAACTAATGACCTGGGACAAATTAATGTCGCCGAAGAAGCAGTAGAGACTATTGCAGGTTTAGCAGCTGTGGACTGTTATGGTTTAGTTGGAATGGTCGCTCATAATATCCAATCGGAAATTACCAGCATATTGGGAATTGAGTCTATTCGTAAAGGGGTAGAAGTAACCAGTTCTAATAATGGACTGATAGTAGATGTCCATGTTATAGTTGGATATGGTATAAAGATTTCACAGGTTGCTTATAACATTATGCAAAAAGTAAAATATGTTTTGGAGAATAATGCAGGATTACCGGTGACTGCTGTTAACGTAAATGTTAGAGGGGTTAAAGTTTTGAAAGAAAAGTAGTAGGGAGGATTAGGAGATTTGAGCTTGGATTATATAACTGGGAAAGACCTGGTGAGGTGCGTAAAGGCAGGGTGCATTAATCTGGAGCATAATAGAGACAGTGTTGACCTGCTGAATGTTTTCCCGGTTCCAGATGGAGATACAGGTACTAATATGTATTTGACCCTGCTATCGGCGGTAAAAGAGGGTGAGAAACACCAGAATGAACCCATGGGATTGGTAGCTAAAGCAATTTCCACCGGTTCCTTGATGGGTGCCCGGGGAAATTCCGGGGTAATATTGTCTCAGATATTTCGCGGTATAGCACGAGTATTGGAAGGCAAAGAATCAGCCAATGCCACTGATGTGGCGCAGGCTTTGAAATCAGGTGCTGATACTGCCTATAAAGCAGTAATGAAGCCGGTTGAGGGTACAATACTAACTGTGGCTCGGGAAATAGCCAGAGCTTGTGAAAATGAGACCCGCAAGCAAACAGATATTGCAGCAGTATTGATGGCAGGTCTTAAAACAGGTCGGGAAACATTGAAAAAGACACCTACTATGTTGCCTGTGTTAAAGGAAGCAGGAGTAGTTGATTCTGGCGGGCAAGGGCTGATTTATTTTCTGGAAGGAGCAATTGAGGGTCTTGCTTACGAAAAAGACATAAAACTTGATGTTTATAAAGAGAAGACCGGCAGCGAGAGTAAGTTAATAAAAAAAGAGGTCAGCCTGGAGTTTCAATATTGTACTGAGCTCTTAATAAAAGGACTAAATCTGGAGGCTGATAATATAAAAGACCATCTGGGTCCCCTGGGAGATTCTATGCTGGTGGTAGGTTCGGATGAAATTATTAAGGTGCATATTCATTCCAATCATCCGGGAAAAGTATTGGAAACCTGTTTGCAGTGGGGTAACCTTAGCGATATAAAAATTAATAACATGGTGGAAGAAACTCACGAACATCTTAATAATTGGGCGGAACTGGAGCAGCAACAGGAACAAGCAGTTTCGCCGGTCACCAAAAAGCGAATAGGTTTGGTAGCTGTTGGTGCTGGAGAGGGAATAATTAAAATATTAAAGAGTCTGGGTGTTGATGAAGTGGTTGAAGGTGGACAGACCATGAATCCCAGTACTGAAGATTTATTAATAGCCTGTCGGCAGGTTGATGCAGAAGGTATTATAATTTTACCCAATAACAGTAATATTTTTATGGCGGCCCAACAGGTTAAGGATTTAATTGATAAAACTGTAACCATAGTGCCTACCAAATCAGTTATGCAAGCAGTTACAGCATTGGTAGCCTATGATCCTGATGGAGAGATATTGACAGTTACCAGTGCAATGAATGAGGAAATGCAGGTTGTTACTTATGCCGAGGTAACTTATGCGGTCAGAAATACGAGTATTAATGGCCTGGACATAAAAGAAGGCGATATAATAGGCTTAATTGCCGGTGAGATAATTGCAGCCAGTCATGATACCTTTGATGCGGTCAAGAAATTACTTGAAAAAATGGTAGACGAGGATAGTGAGTTGATAACCCTATTTTATGGCCAGGATATTTCTGAAGAAAATGCTATGAAGCTTAAAGAAATTGCCCAGAATATATATCCCGACTGTGAAATTGAGATGCACTTTGGAGGTCAACCACATTATAGTTATTTAATTTCAGTAGAATAATTAGTTAGTGAAGCACAAGCGGGACAAAGTACCCGCTTTTTGTGCATCTATATTAAATTTGGAAGTAAATAATTATCTTTTTCAAGGTGGAGGTTGAAGTGGACAAACTTTTTGAAAAAGTACAGTTTCTAAAAGGAGTTGGCCCAAGCAGGAGCAAACAGTTAGGGCGGCTAGGCATTGAGACTATTTTTGATATGTTCTGGTATGTACCGCGAAGCTATTTCAACCGCGACAAGACGGATAAAATTGCTGCACTGGTACCAGGAGATAATGTTAGAATTAAGGCAACTGTCCGGGCAGCTAAACAAAGCCGTACTCCCAAGGGGATGAATCTCTTTAAAGCTGTATTAGCAGATGATTCGGGAATGGTCACTGCAGTGTGGTTTAATCAACCATTCTTGACGGGAATAATTAAGCCTGGTCAAGAGATATTTCTTTCCGGCAAGTTGAAAAATGTTTATGGAAAATTAGAAATTAGTGTTACCTATTATGAATTTATTGAGGATGAAGATCAAAAAATCGGAGTATTACCGGTTTATCCGCTAACCGAAGGACTGAGTCAGAAAACCATAAGAAATATAATTTCTTATGCATTGGATAATTATCTGGGCTGCTATCCAGAGATGGTGAACCTGGAAATCATGGAAAAACAGCAATTGTGCAATATCCAACTGGCTTTGAAAAATATTCACTTTCCCGAGAGCGGGGAAGCATATTTGCAAGCTCGCCGGAGGTTGGCATTTGAAGAATTGTTCCTCTTTCAGATTAGCGTAAAGCAGCAAAAGCGGTTAGAGAATAAAAAAATTAACTACATTATTCATCAAAAAGATAGTGATTTGGTCCAAAAAATTATTAGTAACCTTCCTTACCAACTTACTAATGCTCAACAGGAAGTAACAACCCAGATATTTAATGATATGGAATCCTCTCGGCAAATGAATCGTTTGTTGCAGGGTGACGTTGGTTCAGGCAAAACGGTAGTTGCTGCTTTAGCAATGGCCAAATCAATTTCCTCCGGTTATCAGGCAGCGCTAATGGCTCCGACGGAAATACTGGCAGATCAGCATTATGTTTCACTAAATCGGTTTTATGCCGGCACTGATGTGGCTATTGCGAGATTAACTGGTTCAACTTCACAGAGTGAGCGACGGATTATTCTGGACGCAGCAGTTAGTGGTGATGTAGATATAATAGTGGGTACTCAGGCCTTAATCCAGGACGAAATCAGTTTTTCACATTTGGGTTTGGCAGTAATCGATGAACAACACCGTTTTGGTGTTCGCCAGAGAGCAGTATTGAGCAATAAAGGCACTGCCCCCGATGTATTAGTCATGACCGCCACTCCCATACCAAGGACTTTAGCCTTAACTGCTTATGGGGATCTTGATCTTTCCGTAATAAGTGAACTTCCACCTGGTCGTAAACCTGTAAAAACACTATACCTAAAAAAGAATTTCCGTGGACGAGCCTATGAATTTTTAAAGCAAGAGATAGAGAAGGGTGCTCAGGCTTACATAGTATGTCCGCTGGTAGAAGAGTCTGAAAAACAGGATTTAATGGCAGCAGTCTCTTTGTATGATGAATTACAGAATAGTGTTTTTCCTGGGCTTAAACTGGGTTTATTACATGGCAGAATGAAATCTGCAGATAAAGATGGGATCATGGAGCTTTTCAAACAAGGACATATCCAGGTGCTGGTGTCAACTACAGTAATTGAAGTTGGAGTAGATGTACCTAATGCTTCCCTTATGGTTATTGAGCAAGCTGAGCGTTTTGGGCTTTCGCAGCTGCACCAGTTAAGGGGACGAGTTGGCAGAGGAAGCATACAATCTTATTGTTTATTAATTGGTGATCCTAAAACTGAAGAGGCTTTCAGACGTCTCAAAGCTATGGAAAAAACTAATGATGGTTTTGAACTGGCTCATGAAGATTTGTTATTAAGGGGACCAGGTGAATTCTGGGGAGTAAAGCAACACGGATTGGATCTTTTTAAGGTGGCTGATTTGGTTAAAGACCAGGAGTTAATTGAATTAACCAGAAATATTGTAAATGATATGAACCTGGATGAAATGCCCGATATTATACTGGCACTAATGTTAAAGCATAAGTTTAAAAGAACTAATGAAATAGCTAGAAACTAGTATCGAGGTTAAAAAGTATTATAACCACAAAATATTAATTTCCGAAAAAATTTTACCAAAATAAAATTAATAAAATTAATCATCATAATACTACAAGTGTTTTGCTTGTAGTATTTTTTTCCCCATAGCCTTATGAAAGGAGGAGTTAGAATGGGTAAGAATGATAAAAGACCGAACGCTATCGAGAAAATCAAGTTTGAAGTAGGTCAGGAAATGGGTCTTAGTAAGGAAAAAAGTGATGCTAAGAGTAAGAAAAATTTTAATAAGTTATGAAAATACTTCTAGCATATAACTGCAATCAGGGGAAACAATAAGACTACACCAATAAAAAAGGAGGTGAAAGAAAATGGCAAGAAGCGGAAGCAATAATAGAATCTTAGTTCCTCAAGCTCGTGCAGCAATGGATCAGTTCAAAATGGAAGCTGCTTCTGAAGTAGGGGTTAACCTGAAACAGGGCTATAATGGAGACCTTACCTCTCGCCAGGCCGGAAGTATCGGTGGACAAATGGTAAAGAAAATGATTTATGACTATCAGGCTAAGCAGGCAGGCGGTTCGGCCCAGAGTCTGAATATGACTGAAGATTTGAGTTCAATCAAGCAACAGAATCAATCCAGTTCACAGTTTTAATCAAGCCTAATTTATAATAAGAGGCTGTCCCTTATTTACGGGGCAGCCTCTGGTCTTTTACATTGCATAAAGCTCGAGTTGTTCCTGGGAAATTCCGGGGAAAAGGCTGGTACCTATCCCCAGTGCTATTATTCGGGCGCTGTTTTCAATTATCTCGTCAATTTCTTTGGGAGTAACTGACAGACTACCGCCAAAGTGAGATAAGAT
Organism: Syntrophomonas sp.; assembly: GCA_039679805.1. Taxonomy (GTDB): domain Bacteria; phylum Bacillota; class Syntrophomonadia; order Syntrophomonadales; family Syntrophomonadaceae; genus JBDKUD01. The sequence goes on from JBDKUD010000352.1 coordinate 25,024, forward strand.
ATCCCTGATTGAATTATTAGCTTCCAAATCGTTGAAAATGGCTCCACTACGTTGGCAAAATCTCCTAATGGCTTGATTAGTAATTACTGCAGCATTAACTATAGTTGGACATCCAATAGCAATTACTGGAGCACCAAGATCCTGTTCTGTTAAGGCATGGCGCGCATTTCCAATTCCTCCTCCCGGCTGAATACCTGTATTGGACATCTGAATTGTGGTGCCGATACGATCTACATTCTGAGCTGCCAAGGCATCAACTACAATTATAATGGCAGGTTTAACGCTTTCGACTACTCCTTTAATCACTTCGAAAGTTTCCAATCCTGTAATTCCAAGGACACCGGGTGCAATACCACAAGTAGGACGCATTCCCGGTACCAGGGCATCAGGAGCATATTGATGATAATGGCGGGTTATAGGACTATATTGTATAAATTTGGGCCCTAGGGCATCAGGAGTAGCTCTCCAGTTTCCGAGTCCTACCAATAAAACAGTTTGACCGGGTTGAAGCCTGTTATTTATTAGAAGTTTCATGCTTTTATCCATGGCTTGGACGATATCTTCTTTGACATAAGGATCATTTATTTTTAAAGGCGGAGATTCAATAGTAACATAAGTACCAATAGGGCGTCCCATAGTTTTAACGGCTTCTTCCGTTTTAATAATTATGGTGGTGATTTTTATATTTGATAAGGTTTCAACTTTTTCTTCTACTCCCTGGATCTCCTGGTTGGTAGTACCTCGTATTAAATCACGAGCTTCCACTGCCAGATCAACATAGAAATTTGAATCAGTAGCTAAGTTTTGCATATTTTGACCTCCTTTTTTAAATATTATTAGTTTAATGCAGGAATAATATGCCTTTTAAAGCTGTAAAGTTAAAATGGCGACTTAAAAGTCGCCATTTTGGGGAGAGGAGAATTTTGTAAAGTTGTTGGGGAGGGTTTGTTTACCAGGTTTTCTACCTGGTAGTTATATCATTGCCAGGAAAAACATATTATATACATTTTTTTAAAAATATTTTTTGTGCTAAAATAATTAAATTAGTGCAAGCGGAGAAGGTAATTTCCGAATTTTATCGAAATTTCAAAGAAGGAGATTAAATGAGAGTTATTGCAGGCCAAGCCAAAGGAAAACGTTTGAAAGCCCCCCCTGGTATGAATACCAGACCGGTAACGGATATGATAAAAGAGGCGCTGTTTAATGTTCTCGGAGATAAAGTTAGGAACAGCTTATTTTTGGATCTGTTTGCTGGTAGTGGAAGTGTGGGAATTGAAGCATTAAGCCGTGGAGCCCAACAGGTGGTCTTTATTGATAATAATGCCTCGGCAGTAGGGATAATAAAGGATAATATCAGTAATTGCGGGTTTAATGAAGGGTTTGCAGTATATCGCAATGATGTTTTTAAGGCTTTAACTTTACTCGATCAACGAGAGACTAAATTTGACTTAATTTATGTTGATCCTCCATTCACTATTGAGAAAATATTTGATCAGATAATCCATGCCCTTGATCAAATTAATATCTTAAAACAAAATGGAAGGATAATTCTCAGGACCCAGCGAAAAAAGCAACTTACAGCCAAGCTTGAGTGTTTGGAAGAATACCGGACCAATAATTATGGGGAGTCAGTACTACATTATTATCGTATGTATGAGGAGGTTAAACCAAATGATGGAGATTTTTAGAATTCTTGATGAACTTGAGCTTATGATAAAGGACAGTAAAAAAGTTCCCTTTTCCAGTGGGAAAGCTTTGATAGAAAGCAACCGATTTTTAGATCGTTTGGATAGAATAAGAGCTATTTTACCTGAAGAATTGGAAAACGCCCGCAGGTTAATTAGTGATAAGGATAGAATTGTAAACGATGCATGCGTTGAGGCTGAAAAATACGTAGAACAATCCCGGGATAGAGCGGCTCGCATGATTGATGATAATGAAATAACCAAAAATGCCATGAATGTTGCTGAAGAAATCGTGAATAAGGCTGAACAGGTAGCGCAGGAAATTCGGCGTGATGCCAATGAGTATGCCGAAGGTGTTTTAAGCCATATGGAAATTGTTTTGCGCCGGGGATTGGACGCCGTAAGTCAGGGTAAGGAAGAAATAAGTAAAGGTCTATCAGAAAATGATTATTAGTCCGGCCTGACTATACTTATTAGAACCATTATAAAAATAATTATTGCCCCTGCTAATAGACAGTGAATAGAAAAGGTCCAGGCATCAAAAGAATAAACAATTTTATAAAAAGGGATAGACATGGAAGGGATTGCTGTTTTGCAGAATTGATACCCTATCATTACTATGGATATTGACAAAAGAATTTGAATTAAGCGCATATACAAATAATATGACAATCGCACCGGGCTGCCGGCTACAATACTCATTATTTGAGCAATAACGGAAAATCCGCCAAAAGCCAGTATCCCGCTAACAATTATCAATTTGGATAAAATTTCTCCTGGAACACAGGATGTAACTGTTCTAGCCCCAAGGGTCATTTCAAAAATCCCCATACCGATCCCATAAGCTAAAGGATAAGACAGATTAAGAATAGAAAACATTTTAAGCATTAAATTTGCCAGTATGTTCATAATTCCCCATACAGCCAACATGCGGGTTAATATAGAAAATATAATAATAAAACCGGCAATCGCCAAAATATTAGTAAGACTATTCTTTATCGCATTACCCAGTAACATACCGATTCCGTTGGATTCCAAATTATTTCCATCCAATAAAACACTTAAAGCTTTATTATATGTTGGTTTTAATTTATCTCGTGAGTTAACTGGTTCGATTGCCCGGTATCTTAAAAAAAACCCGATTAATAGATTGGAGAGGTAGTGGGCGACTGCCAAAAGATAGCCAAGCATAGCCGAACCAAACATTCCCACCCCAATTGCCCCCAGAATAAACAGTGGACTTGAGTTGTTGGTGAAACATACCAGACGTTCAGCTTCATTGGCATTTAACATTTTTTCATCATAAAGTCTTTTTGTTAATAGAGCTCCAACTGGAAATCCAGAAGTAAATCCCATAACCACTACTAAAGAACTGCATCCGGGCAAGCGAAAAATAGGCCTCATTACCGGTTCGAGAATTATACCCAGAAAATTTACAAATTTGAGACTTATCAAAAGCTCAGCCACCACAAAAAATGGAAACAGAGCTGGTAAAACCATTGTATACCACAATTTAATTCCAGCAGCTGCAGAATTAACTGTTTCTTGAGGATTTATTATCATAAATAAGGCAAATATTAGTATTATAATAAGAAAAAATAAGTTTGAATATTGTTTAATATTAACCACTCCGTTTCTAGTTTTTGGATTATCTTTATGTATCCATATTCATAATTTTGCATTAATATTGCTTTTGTGGTGGTTTCATAAATATATATATGAATAAAGATAGGGGTCTTAGAATATGGAAGATAAGGGGCAATTAGATGCAAGGCCCAGAGTTGGTCTGGTACTCGGCGCCGGAAGTGCCAGGGGGCTTGCTCATATTGGAGTTTTACAGGTCTTGGTTGAGAATGGTGTTCCCTTTGATTTTATTGTAGGCAGTAGTATGGGTGCTATGGTAGGCGGCATTTATGCCTGTGGAGCAGATCTTTATATGTATGAGAAAATGTTAGAATATATGGATACCAACCGGTTACTGGATATAAACATACCCCGGATGGGTTTTATAGCCGGGAAAAGGATTATGACTTTCCTTAACCTTTTAACAAAGAAGAAGACTTTTGCTGATATAGATATTCCACTGATGGTAGTGACCACCGACTTGATATCGGGTAATCGGGTTGTTCTGGAGGAAGGTTCAATTGCTGAAGCCGTTAGGGCCAGTATCTCTGTTCCTGGTATTTTTGCTCCTGTAAGAAGGGGCGAAATGGTTCTGGTTGATGGAGCAGTAATAGACCGTTTGCCGGTTGAAGTTGCCAGAAATAAGGGAGCAGAAATAATTATTGCGGTCGATGTTACTTTTGGAGAAGGAAAGCAAGTAGTAATAAATAACGCCCTGGATGTAATATGGACTTCATTGGATATAATGCAAAAGCAGCAGTTTGATTTAGTTAGTCCCCAGGCTGATATAATGGTTCAACCGGAGGTAGGAAATTTCTATTCAAGGGATTTTGATAAATCCAAAGAATTAGTGATGTTGGG
>JBDKUD010000323.1:0-12132 GCA_039679805.1 Syntrophomonas sp.
ATTATTGGATGCCTCCTTTGATTTAGGGTTCAGTTGCTAAAACTACTCTTGTGTCTAAGGAGGTTTTCTGTTTTGTTACTCAATTCATAGCTTAAGTCCAAGGCTTGCCTGGGGAGGTTCTTGGTGACAAAAAAAGGGGGGCTATCAATAGCCGCCCTTTTTTTGCATATAGCCTAAACATCAAAATCAAAAAGGCAGGGTTTGGGTGGGAATATTTCGTGCTCAACCAAAAAATCTATATCTTTATGATCCAGCAAACTAAAAACGTATGCTGCCAGTTCAAGTGCACTTCGATTAAGTTGGCAAAAGCTCTCGGAAGGTTCCGATATGGAGCCGCCATAAACAATGTTCATATACTTGCAACCGCCGGCACAGTAATACCTGGCAAAGCAGCTGGCGCATCCATCTATATATTCTTCCGGGGGAATGTGATATATATTCCGCTCAAGATCCGGCGAGAAAACACTTCCCAGTTTATGCTTATCAACGCCAATGAAACGGTGACAAGCGAATACATCCCCCTCGCAGGAGACAGCGGCATAATGTAAACCAGCCTCACAGGGATACTGTTTATGTATATTATGCAAAAAATGAAGAAGGCCGGTGGACAGATTTCCAGTGCGCAGCAGAAGCATTAAAGCTTTAGAATCTCTATCTTTGGTGTGGCTAAGCCACTCTTCAGCCTCTTTTTCCAACATCCTAATTATCTCACCTAACTCTATGGACGATTTAGGTTTAGTTTTCTCGTCAAACAAGGAGCGGGATCTAAGCCCGGTAGTGATCTTTGAAAAACCTATTTTCATTAAGGCTTCGTTAACCATAAGCGGATCGGTTTCATCTACTATTACGGCATGGGCGATTGTATCCGGCAACAATTGCAGCAGCTTGTGGGAATTAGTTGCGACGAGATCGTAGGAACCTTTTCCGTTCTTAAAAGGTCGCTGCTTATCTTGTATTTCCTTAGTTCCATCGATGCTGATAGTAACATTTACGTTATGTTTTTTTAAAAATGTATTTACTTCTTCATTAAACAGGGTTCCATTGGTCGTAACATAAAATGTGATTGTTTTCTCTAACTCATTTGCCTTTTGCTCGGAATATTCTACGACTTTCCTCATAAGAGAAAAGTTTAAAAAAGGCTCCCCGCCAAAAAATATGATTTTTAGTTTCTTTTCTTGCTTCGATTGTACCATCAGCCAATCTACGGTTTGCATAGCTGTTTCTTCTTGCAGGCTGATTTCATTTTCGTGTTTTATACCATCTTCATAACAGTAAATGCATTTTAGATTGCAGGCATAGGTTAGAAATAAGGCAATAGTGGAAATGGGATAAGGTTCTTTGCTTGTCTTTATTACCTTCTTCGGCTGGTTACCAGATATTAATCTCAACTTTTCAAGATCTGCCGCCAGTTCGGAGGACAGCGATAGTTCCGGTTCAGCAAGCAGCATATTAAGAGCTTCGGCGGTTGTTTCTTCAATTGCGCTTGCGCACATACGTTCAATATTAATCACATAGTGGCCGCCTTGATGTTGAAACAGGTGAAACGGCATAATATCTTTTTTATCCATGTTGGTTCCTCTTTTCCTCGATTATCTATTTAATACGTTTAAGCAGCGGGATCATTACAAAAATAAAGATGTAATACTATCGTCAATTTGTCGTATTAACTCTAAAGTTGTAATAAAGGAAACCGGCGATTGAATAAACTAAGCTAGTAAATTTTCTAGTTGCCAAATAACTTAAAAACTTTTAAAGTCTAAACAGGAATATTATCCATATCTACAATATATGTCAAAAAATTACGTAAATCTACGATGGCCCGAAAATCACCTCTATTGTAAACTAATTAGGAGACGAATGATGATGAAACATATTAAAGTACTATCGTTTCTATTGCTATTCCTATTCATCCTGCCGGGTTGTTCTAATCAGAATAAATATCCAGATATCGTAATAGGCGTGGCTTGGCCATTCGAAACAAACAATAGTTTATTCCGCGAAGGGGTACGACTAGCTGTTATGCAAATCAACGCCAACGGGGGAGTGAATGGACACAAAATTCGGCTTATAGAAAGGGACGATCAGGCTTCCGTTGCTGATGGCATGACGATTGCCCAATCTTTTGCAGAGAATAAGGAGATGGCAGCGGTAATCGGCCATAGAAATTCCTTCGTATCAATACCTGCTTCGAGAATCTATCAAGAAGCGGGACTGGTCATGATATCCCCAGCATCAACTTCACCTGACCTTACTAAAAATGGCTATGAAAGTGTTTTTCGCAGTATTCCCAGTGATGATGAAATTGGTGCGCAGTTGGCCAACTATGCGGTCAAGCAGGGCCATCAGCGAATGGTGATTTTTTATGCAGAAGATAGCTACGGCATGAAGCTGGCCAATTCTTTTGAAAACCATGCCAGCGAAAATGGGATTACGATTGTTGACCGGATTTCCTATTATGGAGGCTTGAAGGACCTCAACCGGCTTAAGGAAAAATGGCTGGCCCTTGATTTTGACGGTGTTTTTGTCGCGGAAAGTTTGCCAGCAGGAGCTGAATTTATCGCTGATGCAGGAAGGGCAGGTATATCCGTGCCATTCATGGGTGGTAACGCTATGGATTCACCGGCACTTTATGAAGTTGCTGGCAAATCAGCGCTAGGCACGGTGATTGGAACGGTCTTTAATCCCAATGATCCGCGTGCTGAGACTCAGCGCTTTATTAAAGCTTTCTGGAAGCAGTATAAGAAAATGCCGGGACCCTATGCAGCGCAGGGATATGATGCGGTCAATCTTTTAGCTGCCGCCATTAAAAAATCAGACTCCACAGATTCTGCGGCAATTGCTAAAGAATTACATAGTTTAAAAGACTGGCCAGGTGTTACCGGATACCATAGTTTTGATAATAAGGGTAATGATATTGGTGCCCAAGTGGTCATGAAGATCCAGCGTGAAAATGGATTTGAGTACATGCAATAAATTTTTAATCCCAGATTAGCAAAGAAGCGGGTGTGACTTCTGCTTGGCTTGCGCATCATTTTGAAGGGAGAAACACCAGATGAATAATGAATTGTTTCGCAAGGTATCACTGGATAGGCTATCATCTCCAGAGCAGCTTGACCAGATGATTGCGGTTACAACCCCCAAGGCTTGGCTGACGTTAATCGGAATCGCTATTATTCTTATCACTGCGATTATCTGGAGCATCTTTGGGTCGATTTCTACTAACGTTAACGGTCAGGGGATCCTGATTAATAGCTATGGAATTCAAAATGTTATTCACACCCAGTCAGGTCAAGTTACTGACATCAGGGTGGCGGTAGGAGATCAGGTTAAAAGAGGTGAAGTCGTTGCCCGCATTGATCAACCCCAGTTAGTAGCTGATATTAATGATTATAAAAGCCAATTAAATGACCTTACCAATCTGACTATGGACACACCGGATCCTGCTAATGACCAGCAGGTTGGTCCGGAATTGCTTGATTTCTATACTATAATTCGCAACATCCGCCAAGCCAGGCAATCTGTACAGGACGCGCAAGCCAATTATGGCAGTGCGATTAGTGGTAAAGGATACGATATTGTCGCAGCGACCATCAACCTGGATAAGGCCCGCATCGGCGAAAAAAATCAGCAAGATCAGGTTGGAAAACTGACGGTACTCTACCAGTCGCAAGCCATTTCGAAAAAAGAACTGTTGGACGCCCAAACCCAACTTGAACTGCTTCAAAAAGCAACGCAAGAGGCCGAAGCGAAATTAAAAAGGCTAAATAGTGGTGATTCCGAGGATACGATTATAGACCGCAAGGCAACTTTACAGCAAGCCCGATTAAATGTGCAACTACTTGAGGAACAATTTTCGTCAACGAAAACCATTAAAGTTGCTGAATTAGAAAAGAAAATAGCCAAAATGCAAGATCAACTGGAACTCAATTCATCGGTCATTTCCCAGGTAGATGGTCGGGTGCTGGAGGTTCAGGTAAAAAAAGGCGATCTAATCAGTCCGGGAATGAGCTTGATGAGTCTGGAGCGCGTGGGCAAAACTGTGAATTTAGGCGTTATCATGTATGTTAGTGCAGAAGCAGGGAAAAACATCTTTCCGGGCATGGAAGTGCAGATTTCGCCCTCAACCGTTCAGAAGGAAGTATCTGGCTTTATGTTAGGCCGGGTCGTCAGTGTATCAGAGTATCCCTCAACAGCACAAGGGATGTTGCTAACTCTGGGCAGCAAGGAACTGGTAAGCAAACTGGAACAGGGTGCATCTCTGGAGGTTAGAATTGACATGGTCGCGGACGATTCTACGGTAAGCGGGTATAAATGGTCTTCAGCCCAGGGACCCCCATTTAAGATTAGGAGTGGTACTTTTTGCACCGGTTCCATAACAGTTCAGAAGCAAAGACCCATCGGTATGATCATACCGATGATAAAAAAGACCCTGGCTCTTTAGACGAATGATGCAGCCAGGATAGAGAATATACCTTTCTATAAGCACTTAAATAGAGGTGAATGGACTGGTGAAAATCAAGACCGGCAAACGGGTAAAAGTTCCCACCGTACTCCAGATGGAAGCACTGGAGTGCGGTGCGGCGTCTTTGGCGATGATCCTGGCCTACTGGGAGAAATTCGTGCCTTTGGAGATATTGCGAACGGACTGTGGTGTCTCCCGTGACGGCAGTAAAGCCAGTAATGTACTAAAAGCAGCCAGAAACTATGGACTTGAAGCCAAGGGCTTCCGCAAAGAACCACAAGCATTAAAAGAAATGCAGTTTCCAATGATCATCCATTGGAACTTTAATCATTTTTTAGTCTTGGAGGGTTTTCAGGATGGCAAGGTCTATCTGAATGACCCTGCCAGCGGCCCGAGAGTCGTTGCCGAGGAAGAATTTGACCAAGCTTATACCGGGATTGTACTAACCTTTAGTCCCGGACCGAATTTTACCAAAGGGGGAGCAAAACCGAACATTCTGAGATCATTGCAAATGCGGATCAAAGGTTCGGAAACCGCGCTGACCTATATTGTTTTGGTGGGACTGGCTCTGGTGATACCCGGTCTGGTTATTCCTATGTTTTCCAAGGTATTTGTTGATGATATCCTGCTGCAGGGCAAAACCGGTTGGATCCTTCCGCTCTTATTGGGAATGGGCTTCACGGCAATCTTAAGGGGAGTTTTGACCTGGATTCAACAATACTATCTTTTAAGACTGGAGACCAAGATAGCGCTAAGTACTTCCGGTCAATTCCTATGGCATATTTTACACCTGCCGGCAGACTTTTTTTCGCAGCGTTATGCCGGTGATATCAGTTCCCGTATAAACAGTAATGATACCGTAGCTCAGTTATTGTCGGGACAACTGGCGACAACGGTACTAAATTTTATTATGATTATTTTCTATTTTGTCCTTATGCTGCAATATAGTATAGTTCTTTCCTTCATTGGGGTTATCGCCGCGATGATTAATATTTTCTATTTAAATTATGTTTCCAAAAAGCGGGTGGACTTAAATCGCAAACTGATGCAGGACAAGGGAAAACTCATTGGAACTGCGATGTCCGGCTTGCAAACGATTGAGACATTAAAAGCCACTGGATCAGAGTCTGATTTTTTTGCCAAATGGTCAGGATATAAGGCCAAAGTATTAAACGCTGAGCAAGACAATGCTACAGCCACCAATTATCTATCTAATCTTCCTTATCTATTATCAACGTTAACCAATACTGTCGTTCTGATAGTGGGCGGTTTCATTATTTTAAAAGGAGATATGACCATCGGTATGTTAGTGGCGTTTCAGAGCTTGATGACCAGCTTTTTAACGCCGGTGAGCAGTCTGGTAGAATTGGGTGGTAAGCTGCAAGAACTGGTAGCTGATATGAACCGACTTGATGACGTTTTAAAATACCCCCGGGATGATGCGATTCAGGAGCTTCCTACCCCGGATACCCTGAATGAGTACAGCCGTCTGGAAGGATATATTGAGCTTCGTGATTTAAGTTTTGGCTATAGTCGCCTGGAACCACCTCTAATTGAAAGCTTCAATCTTTCTCTCGCGCCTGGTGCTCGGGTTGCCATCGTTGGCGGTTCAGGCAGCGGTAAATCAACAGTGGCAAAATTACTTTGTGGTATTTACCAGCCCTGGTCAGGCGAGATATTATTTGACGGCCATCCCCGCCAGCATATTCCCCGAGCCGTAATCAGCAATTCATTAGCGATGGTTGACCAGGATATTTCCATGTTTCCTGGAACGATTCGGGACAATATTACGCTATGGGATGACACCGTTTCCGAGTTTGACCTGATTCGGGCCGGCAAAGATGCTTGTATTCATGACGATATTACTATCCGACCGGGAGGATACGATCTGTTGCTGTCCGAAGCCGGCACTAATTTTAGTGGAGGGCAGCGCCAACGTATAGAAATTGCCCGAGCGTTAATTACCAATCCATCAATTCTTATCATGGATGAAGCCACCAGCGCGCTCGACCCGCTGACGGAAAAGCTGGTGGATGAAAACATCCGCCGCCGTGGCTGTACCTGTGTTATTGTTGCGCATCGTTTAAGTACCATACGGGATTGTGACGAAATTATCGTGATGGAAAAAGGCAAAATCGTCCAGCGCGGAAGTCATGAAGATCTGATGAATACCGGTGGACACTATGCGGATTTGATGAATGCAGGGTAGTAAGTGGGGAGGGAAAACCGCTCTGATGATAAATATAGAACTGTTTCAAAATCAAGGTAATATAGTTGCTGTTGCAGGAAATAAGCCCCTTCTCATGAGCGATCCGGGTGCAGTTTGGGTGATAGAAAAGGGCAAGGTATCGGTATTCTGCGTACCTATACTGGACAGCCAAGTCGCAGGCCCCCGCTTCTTTCTATTTGAAGCAACCGTGGGGGAGATTCTTTTTGGCGTAGAACCAATTAAAACTGAAGCAGAAGTTGAAGAAAAGCAACTGGGATTATTAGCAGTAGGTCTGGCAGGTACCGAGCTGCGACAAATAAAACGGGAGACATTGCAAGAGCTAGCCAGCAGCGAGGAGAATGAGCAGCAGTTTAAGACCATGATCAACTGCTGGGCTAATGCACTCCTCCATAAGGAAATGGCGCAAGTTCAAATAAAGCCTGACCAGTTCTTGATGAAATACCTTAACAATGGTGAAGGCGAACTGATTACCATGGAAAAGTTTCATCGCCGGGCTCTGCAAACCATTGCCCAGCTTCGCCAAATCCAGGAGCAGGAACAGTCTGAGCATCTTCGCCTTAAGGCGAATAGCCAGGTTAATTTTATGGCAACAGCACTCAGCAATTTAGCTGCCATCACCCAGCGTGATGCAGCCTTAACTGAGATAGAATCAGGGATCGTTGATCCAGTTTATGATGCTTGCAAGGTGATCGGAAAGATCTTGAAAATTGAATTTGTTCGCCCACCCCTTGACAAAATGGCGAATAGCGCAGCTAGTTCTTTGGAGGAGATTACGCAGGCTTCAAATGTTCGAATTCGCGGCGTTATTTTGGGAGACAACTGGTGGGAGTTGGACAGTGGTCCTATGTTGGCTTACCGGGAGGATACCAACCAGCCGGTAGCCCTCATCCCTCTCCCGCAATCCGGTTATGAAATGCATGACCCGGTATCCAGGACAATAATTACGGTTAATAAAGAAAACGCGGCCGGGATTAAAGCCCTTGCTTTTACTTTCTATCGTCCTTTTCCCAAACAGACGATGAGCAAGCGTGATTTGCTTGGATTTGCCTTCGAAAGTTGCCGGCAACGTGATATTTTCATGCTATTGATAGTCGGTTTACTGGGTGGGTTACTGGGTATGGCTATTCCCATCGCCACGGGGAGCATTTTTGACAGCATTATCCCCAGTGCAGATAAGAACCAGCTTTTACAAGTAGGCTTTTTCCTTGTGGCTAGTGCACTCGCCACGACGCTTTTCCAGTTAACCCGTGCATTTGCCATGCAACGTATGGAGGGAATGATTGATGCTTCGGTTGAGGCAGCCTTATGGGACCGCCTGTTAGAACTGCCTGTACCCTTCTTCAAGCAGTTTTCAGCGGGAGATCTGGCCATGCGCGCCATGGGAATCAGTCAAATTAGAGAGATACTATCCGGGGTTACCATTACCACCATCCTCTCCAGTATTTTTTCATCGTTTAACCTGGCACTGCTTTACTACTACGATGCCAAACTTGCAGTCATCGCCACCTTACTGATTATAGTCAACTTGACGGTGCTTTGGGGCATTGGAAAACTGCAATTAAAGTACTCACGGCAATTAATTGAGATTTCCAATACGATTAGCGGTATGCTGCTGCAGTTAATCGGTGGCATAAGCAAATTCAGAGTAGCCGGTGCAGAAAATCGGGCATTTTATTTATGGGCTAAAGAATTCAGTAAACAAAGAGCGCTTAATTTCAAAAATTCCGCCTTGGCCAATTGCCTGGAAACCTTTAATGCAACTTTTACCTTAATCGCTTCCCTTATTATTTTCGCCAGTGTGGTCTATTTATCTAAAGGAAATTTAACAGCTGGCAAATTCGTTGCTTTTAATGCGGCTTTTACCGCCTTTTGGGCAGCGATGCTAGTGATGTCCAATGCTCTTTTGAACGTTAACCAGATATTTCCTATATTAGAAAAGATAAAGCCTATCCTGGATACGGAGCCAGAATATGATGAATACAAAAGTAATCCCGGGAATTTGACAGGTTCTATTGAAGTGAGCCATGTCTCCTTCCGTTATAATGAAGAAGACCCGCTGGTGCTTAGAGACATTAGCTTCAAAATCAGAGAAGGAGAATACGTTGGTTTAGTAGGGCCTTCGGGAAGTGGAAAATCCAGTTTGCTAAGGGTGTTACTGGGGTTTGAAAATGCCGAAACGGGACGTGTTTATTACGATGGACAGGATTTGGCTAATGTCGACATTCGAGCGATTCGCAGGCAATTAGGGGTAGTCCTGCAAAATGGTAAATTAATGTCTGGTGATATCTTTTCCAATGTTGTCGGTGCAAATATAAAGCTAACTATAAATGATGCCCAAGAAGCTATCAGAATGGCAGGATTAGAAGAGGACATTAACGCCATGCCCATGGGCATGCATACCGTTATCAACGAAGGCGCTACCACCATTTCAGGCGGCCAACGCCAGCGTTTATTGATTGCCAGGGCAATTGCCAATAAACCTAAAATTATTTTTTTTGATGAGGCTACCAGTGCGCTGGATAATAAAACCCAGGCGATCGTTAGTGAAAGCCTGGATCGCCTTAAAGCGACCCGAATCGTTATTGCCCACCGCTTGAGTACCGTCATGAACTGTGATCGAATCATAGTGCTGGACAAGGGTGCGATCGTGGAAGAAGGCAGCTATGCGGAATTAATGCAGTTGAACGGAGTATTTGCCGAATTGGCTAAGCGACAGCTAGCCTAAGGAGAGTTATATGCCGGTGAATAGTGAAAAACAATATACCGAAATACTGACTGAACTGGGGGCCAATCAAGCAGTACTATCCGAAATATTGGCTTATAATGAACGCTCCTTCAGCGATCCGGTAACGCCGGCAGATTGCTTCCCTCTGCCTGATCAGCTTTTCGCTAAGACCTGGCAGGGATATTGCCAAGCGGCAGAAACCCAAGGAGCTTGGAGAGTTTTACAGGATCATCTGGTACAGCTTAGTTTTCCAATCCAGGGGGGCATCAGCCAAACTGAAGCTTACAAAACTGCAACTCTAAGAGGAATACCGCAGGAGCAATGGGCTAAAGGGAATACCCTATCGCTGATTTCTCCTGAGAAGCTGCGGTTGTCCTTGTACCAGACACCGGCGGGTGCTATTCCCGTGCTGCTAACCAGAGAAAGAAACGATTTTATAATTCTTGTACAAGCGCTTGCCCAACGAAATGAAGCAAAAACAGTACCCGATTCTGTGGGAGCCTGTATGGTCAAGGGGTATAACAACTGGGGGAGAATTTTTGCTTATAAAACGAAATGGCAGAATGATAATCCCGGAAAGTTTTCTGAGGAAGCGTGGAAGCAAGAATTTAGAAGTATCATTAGCCACAAAGAGCTTTATCAGGATACATTTCTAATTTTGAGTGATGGCCATTATAGCGGAATAAGCGCTCCAGAAATGGGCCTTTCCGAACAGGAATGGCAGGAATTATCCTTGGTTATACGTCGTGAGCATGAGGCCACGCACTATTTTACCCAAAGAGTTTTCGGTTCGGCCCAGAACCATATTCTTGATGAAATCATCGCGGATTATATGGGGATTATTGCCGCTAATGGCCGATATCGAGCTGATTGGTTCCTCCATTTTATGGGATTGGAGAATTACCCCCGCTATCGAGCAGGTGGTAGATTGCAGAAATATATTGTTCAATCCGAGATGTCCGCAGGTACTTTCAAGCTTTTGCAGTATGTGGTTAAGCAAGCTGCAGATAACTTAGAAGAATTTGATAAAACAATTGCAAAAAGTAAAGATAAAGCCCAAATAATCATGGCACTAAGTAAATTATCTCTATTGGATATGATAAATAGAGAATCATTTCGGCAAATTGTTTAGATTAAAGTATTCTATTTAGGTCATCTGGGTGGGTTTTGGCATAAAACTGCTGATACATTATGTAGGGTAAAGGATGAAAGGTCGGAATCTAAATAATAGGTTCCGACCTTTTGGTTACTGCAATTTTGCTTCGGGTGGAAAATACGGGGTTAACGAAGTCTTTATTTAAAGTAGTTTACGCCCGCCTCAAATAGACGCTGGTCTTTTTCATCGGGAATATTAATATAAAGATTTTTGCCGATTCTTTCGGAGTGCCCCATTTTCCCCAATATCCTGCCGTCAGGACTGGTAATGCCCTCTACTGCATAATTAGATCCATTGGGATTAAAGCGGATATCATAGGAGGGCTGTCCTGAGTCATCTACATATTGAGTAGCAATCTGGCCGTTAGCAATCAATTGCTTTATATCTGCTTCACTGGCCACAAAGCGGCCTTCACCATGGGAGACGGCGATCTGATGAACATCTCCAGTCTGTACATGAGCAAACCAGGGAGAAAGAACCGAAGTTATCCTGGTTTTTACCATCATTGACATATGGCGGCCAATTCGGTTATAGGTCAATGTAGGTTGGGCTTCGTCGATTTCCCTGATTTCACCATAGGGAACCAGACCCAGCTTAATCAAGGCCTGAAAACCGTTGCAGATACCCAGCATTAGACCATCTCTGTTTTTCAGGAGATCTATCACTTCATCCCTTATACGCGGGTTGCGAAAGATTGTGGCAATAAATTTGCCGGAACCTTCAGGTTCGTCGCCGGCACTGAAGCCGCCTGGAAGCATGATTATTTGGGATTCTCTAATTTTTGCAGCCATGACTTTGATAGATTCTTCTATAGCTGATGGCGTGAGATTTTTAATTACAAATACATCGGTTTCGGCTCCTGCTAATTCAAACCTTTTTCTCGTATCATATTCACAGTTGGTGCCCGGGAATACGGGAATAAATACCCGGGGTCTAGCCACTGTTATTTTTGACTTGGCCTGTCCGCGCTGGTTAAAGGACAGTGCCGGGGGCGCTGCTAGTTCTATTTCAGCCGTTTTAGTTGGAAATACTTTTTCCAGCGGTGTTTCCCAAGCGTCATGGGCTTCCTGCAGGCTGAGGGTCATGCCGCCGAATTCAATGGTCTCTTGAGCCTGGGTCTTACCAAGAATTCGGTAGGGAAGAGAGGCCAAATCTTGTTTGATATCTACATCCAGTGGCATCTCCACAACCAGGCTGCCATAATCCGGAGCAAAGAGCAGAGTGTTCAATTCGCCTGGCGGTAATGCTTGGTCTGCCAGAGAGAAGCCGATCCGATTGCCAAAAGACATTTTACTGATAGCCTCGGCGATGCCGCCCCCGCGTATGGGATAGGCAGCCAGTATTTTGCCGGCATGAATCAACTGAGTGATTCGCTGATAGGTTTCACATAGCAATGCAAACTCAGGTAGTTCATACGAGTCTCTTGCGACAGGGATATATACTACCTGGCTGTCTGTGCCCTTAAACTCCGGAGAAATCAGTTTTCTGACATCAGCCGTATCAACGGCAAAAGCCACCAGGGTGGGCGGAACATTTAGGTCCATGAAGGTTCCGGACAT
>JBDKUD010000263.1:0-6909 GCA_039679805.1 Syntrophomonas sp.
TTTCCAGCATATCCCCATTTACAGGCAACTCAAGTATTAACCGGCTAATTCGCGGACGAATTAATTTATACTGCTCAAAGCTACTTACATGAAATTTTTGTGGATACTTGTTTAATCCTTTTATTCTAAAGCAGACAGCTGAAGCATCGTCCCAGCGCTTGTCGCTCCGGGCCAGTTTCCTCAATTTATCCACCATATTATCAAAATTGGCAATATTAATCTGATCTTCTGCTGTTATTTGATCATATATTCCATCACTCATAAAATAAAATGTATCCCCATTCTGAATAGGAATTGTATGTTGTTCAAAATCCACTTCCCTACTTAGCCCTATAAATGCCCCAGGAACCTTGATAACCCCGTTTAATTCACGGGAACAAGTCATAAAATAGTTAATACCTCCTGAAGCATAGGTCATTGTCTTTTCATTAAAGTCCATCTCAAAGCATATTGCCCCGGCAAAAGAAGTATCGGCAAAATACCGCATTGACTGTTTATTGACCCAGGACAGCTTTTCTGCAATTGTCATATCCTGGTGGGCAATTTCATCAAACAATACCTTAATGGTGGTAGTTTCCAGGGCTGTTGCCAGTCCATGTCCGCTTACGTCAAGTATGAAGCCAAACAATTTGGTTTGTTCATAGTTCCAGATATAATCATAAAAATCACCACTTACCAGATTGTATGGTTCAAAAATAGTATTAATTTTAACCATCCTATTTTTAATATCTGACGGCAATAATCCCCGCTGAACGTTGCCAGCCAGCAAAACATTCCTATTTAAAGATTCCTGGATTCTTTTCTGCTTGGTAATATCACGAATATTGAGCATCACCACCTGCTGGTCACTGTAGTGAACTAGCGACGCCACCAGTTCAACATCGATAATATCTCCATTCTTTCGCGCCATCCGGTTTATCTCCGGAGGGAGATGAGTATGTTTCAGCGATTGCGGAGCGGCCCTAAAAAGGAGATCTCTTTTATCTAAACATAAATTCGTAATATTTAATTCATGAACATCAATTTTCGAATATCCCAACATGGTTAAAAAGCGATCATTAACTTCTAATATCTCGCCATTACCGGCATCAATTATTACAATTCCGTCCGATGATTGAGTAAGCAAGCAATGATAAAGCTCCTCCCTATCCTTTAGTGCTTCTTGCGCTAGCTTACGTTCATTTATGTCTCTTATCATCCCCGTTATTCCTATCACGTTTCCCGTTTGGTCAAGAATCGGTCCTGCAAAGTATGATACCCAAAAGGAGCCCAATCCCTCCAGAGTTAGCATTAATTCACATGTCTCAGGCTGCTTGCTCTTAATTACTTTTAAGGTATCATTCCAATATTTCTCGGCTATATCTCGCGGAAAAACATCAAATAAACTCTGGCCAACCATTTGGTTAACCTCCAAGCCACAATTCCTGGCACATGACCTGTTTACCCCCACAAATATGCCTTCGTTATCAGTTTGCCATACATCAAACGGTATACTATCAAGTAGAGCTATTAACTGAGCATTTCTTTGCAATATGGTTTTATTTCGCTCTGTAGCTTCCCGCAGCTTTTGCTCCATCTTAATCCACCTCATCTGTTAAAACTTTGTCAAATCCAAACGTTAGGCCACCTTTAGAAAATACCTTTCTGAAGGTGGCCATAAATTTTTCTTATTATTTTGCTCTATTGATAATCGAGAAATTTTCTAAACGGAGTTATGCCACATCAAATACTTTATTAAGTCTGGTAAGTTCAAATAGTTCCTTCACCATACCCTGCATTCCCTTAATTTTTACAGCTCCATTATTCTGTACGGCTCGCTTATGAATTGCGACCAGTACCCCCAACCCAGAGCTATCGATATAACTTACATTGCTTACGTCTATTACAAAATTCTTATAGCCCTTGCCAATGTACTCCAAGAGTTTCTCCCGTAGAAGTGCGGCCTCGTCCACATAGATCCTGCCATCAAGCGAAACCATTACCCGTCCATTGTCCACAGTCATTTCTCTTAACATTACAAACATCTCCTTATTAATAATCTCAATAATATAAATGTTTGCACCTGCAAACTATAATAGCAGCGCTATACTGTAAAATGTTCCACTTCCGCCTCGAGTTCGTTAGCCATACTATTTGTCTGCTCTGCGCTGGCAGCAATAGTTTCCATAGCTGCTGTAGTTTGTTCGGTTGAAGCTGCTACCTGTTGAATATGGGCAGCTGTATTCTCGACAACCGTAGCTATAGTATTAATTAAGTTTACAACCTTTTCAGATGTAGCCGTTTCTTCATTAGTAACCTCTACAATTCCATTAACATCTCTAACTGTACCCTCCACTGCAGACAGAATGTGCTCGAGAGCCTGGCCCGCCTCATTAACTGATTTTACCCCTTCTTCTACCTCAACACGGCTCTGTTGGGTTGCAGATACTGCAGCAGCCGTCCCTGCAGCTACTTCACGTACCAGGGCCGCTACCTCACCAGCTCCCTGATTTGACTGTTCTGCTAATTGGCGTACTTCCTCAGCTACCACCGCGAATCCCCGGCCGGCCTCACCAGCCCGGGCCGCTTCAATAGCTGCATTCAAGGCTAACAGATTGGTTTGGCTGGCAATACTGGTAATTGTATCAGTAATCAGCCCTATTTGGTTTGAGTATTTGCTTAAGTTAGCGATAAGATTTTCTGTCTCTATGGTCTTATCTTTGATATGCAGCATACGGCTGACAGTTTCATTCACGGTTTCTTTGCCCATAACCGCTGCCTCCATGGTTACTTGAGAATTAGTGGCTGCCGATGTCCCCTTGGTTTTGGCAATTTGAATCAATGACGATAACTCAAGTAATACTTTTGATGCTTCTATCACTGACTCGGCTCCCCGCTCCGCTTCTGCAGCAACCTGCTGGATGCTGGTAGAAATTGTGGTTTCACTGGCACTTACTTCTTCACTGGAAGCTGCCATCTCTTCGGATGCACCAGCTAACTGTAACGAAGCTTGTCTTACCACACTAACTACCCTTCCCTGTTCCTCAAGCATGTCATTAAAAACCTGGATTAGTTCTCCTATTTCGTCCCTGGAAACTAATGCTTCCCTAACAGTGAGGTCTCCATGACCGGCCTTTTTCATCACCTCTTCCAAATGCCTGATTGGTTTAATGATTAATCTGGCAATAAAAATTCCTGTGCCCAAACTAAGAAAAAGTGCCAAAACACATAAAGCTAACATCATTTGTACTGTTGAATTGAATTGTTTCGTGTTTTGCGTTTCCATATCATCTGCCGCTTTGGAGTTGTAGTCGGCTAATTCCCCCAGGATATTATTAATATCGTCAACACGTGGTGCATAATGATCCTGGAAGTATGTATAAGCTTCTTCCTTTTGTCCCGTTGCTGCCATTTGAATTAACCTATTGCGAACCGATGAACCATCCTTCAGTTGACTATCTAATTTGCTCATTGTTTCAACTTCATAATCATCCATATCTGTTTTTTTAAATTGGTTTAGTTGTTCTGTGATAATTTTTTCCCGATCGTTAATATCATTTAGCAACTCCTGATTACGAGCCTGATCACTAGTAAGAAGCAATTCTGTAACATCCCCCTGGAGGCCGCGGAAGTGTGCCCTCGTCAAGTTAAGTGTCTTTACAGCCTGCAAGTGTCCTTTATACATTACTTTAGTTTGATTATGCATAATACTGATAGAGTGATAACTATAGATGCTAACCGTTATAAGCGCCAACATTCCTATAGAAATTAAAACTAGGAGCTTATTCATTACTTTCATGTTCCGCAATAAACTCATTACTTATATAACCTCCTTGAATTCATATTTTGCTGCTTTTAAACCAGTACTCTTAATAGAATTAAGAGGAGTTTTTACTTAATAGTAAATGTTACAAATTACTGATGATTAATTAAAACTGTTGCTTCTTTTTCGGGTAATGGTTGGCTCACGAAATAGCCCTGTATCCGGGAACATTTTTTCTTAATTAATAAATTAATTTGTTCTAATGTTTCCACTCCTTCTGCTACAACTTCAAAGCCCATTCTGTATCCCATAGAAATAATCAATTCTATTAAGTCCCCATCATTTTCTGAAAGTAATGGTTTATTGAAAAAAGATTTATCAATTTTTAAAGTAGAAAACGGTAATTGTTTTAGATAAGCAAGTGAAGAGTATCCTTTACCGAAATCATCCATAGCCAATTTAATTCCCTTTTCTCGCAATTGATCCAGTTGTTTAATAATGGAATCATATGATTCCATTAAAATTGATTCCGTTATTTCCAGTTCGAGATATTCCGGTTCAAGATTCACAGATTGCAGGATGTCCAGTACTGAATTAACGAAATTCAATTGCATTAACTGAACCATTGATATGTTCACTGCAATTGTAAGTTCGTTAAACCCAGAATTGTGCATACTCTTGACGAATTGACATGCTTCATATAAAACCCATTTACCTATAGGAATGATAAGTTGTGTTTCTTCGGCTATAGAGATGAAATTATCAGGTAAAACGAAACCCATTTCGGGGTTATTCCAGCGTAATAAAGCTTCAAATCCAGATATTTTTCCTGTATTAACATTTAACTGCGGTTGATAATAAAGAACAAATTCATGATTTTCCAATGCAGAATGCAAGTATCTTTCTCGGCGGATCTTATCAAGATGTTCATTCAGCATTTTATTATCAAAAAAAACGTGTCTGTTTCTTCCGGCATGTTTTGCCTTATACATCGCAACACTGGCACATTTAATAAGCTCTTCCGAGTTTGCACCATTATCGGGGTAAATAGAAATGCCAATACTTACTGTAATGTAAAAATCTTTTTGATTTATAAAGCAGGGCCATCTTATACACTCCTGGATCATATCAGCTATTTCTTCTATATTCTCATTTTCTAAATAGTCATAATAAATAAATGTGAAGGTATCTCCGCCAACTCTATATAAAATAAACGTATCACTTACAAACGGTATTAATCTCTTAGCAATTTCTTTGATCAACATATCCCCGGTTGAATGTCCGAGAATATCATTAATATATTTAAAGTTATCAATATCAATGTAAAGCAGGGCAATTTTCTGAACGTTTACATCGCCTATTAAATGTTTAATTTTCTCTTTCAAAGATTTTCTATCAGGAAGTCCGGTTATTAAATCAATCCTATCAATAGTTCTAAATTTATCTTCATTATCTGATAACCTCAATTGTGTCTGGGCCTTTTGAGCCAACTGCTGCCGGAGTTTTCTCATAGGCGATCTTCCTCCATATTTTTTATACTTCAAAATATAGGGGG
Organism: Syntrophomonas sp.; assembly: GCA_039679805.1. Lineage (GTDB taxonomy): Bacteria > Bacillota > Syntrophomonadia > Syntrophomonadales > Syntrophomonadaceae > JBDKUD01. The sequence continues at coordinate 5,298 of JBDKUD010000263.1, forward strand.
TCATTTCTTTAAATAGTTCTGCATAGCAAGCTTCATTCAGATCCAAAATTACAACGGCTTTGAAGTCATTGACGATTTCCCATTTATTTGAAATGCATATTAATTTATTCTTATCTTTCGCTAATTTTCGACAGAAATTAGTAGGTTTTTCTATTATATCTCGAATGAATAAATATTTGTTTAGGACTATTGGTTTATTTTTCATTCCATGTGAAAGGAAACACTGCATTATATTCTTTGAAAGTTATATACAAATGTAATCTTTTTCAATCTCTTGAATATAATTTCTAGTATCTGCCTCAGGTAGATAAACCTTTTTGGAGGTGAGGCCAAAAGGACTTTAATATTAGGAAAAAAGCCAAATCTATTATTGAAGGAGAGATACTTGTGAATAATAGTGAAACCTTAGCAAGGAGTTTTTCACTAGCTGAAGGTTCAGTTGAAAAGTTATGGGATATGTGGCTTATGAGTCTGGGAAGCTTTTCCTGGTCCCAAGAACAAATGGAAAACAATGTGAGGAAATATCTTGATGAGCGAAAAGTTGCCCGTGAGGATGCTACTAAACTTATAGAACAACTAACTACTCAAACCAAGAATAATCAGCAACATTTCCAGAAAATGGTGCAGGATGCTGTAATCAATGCTTTTGAAAACATAAATATTCCGACATTTAATTATATAGATGACTTATCTAAAAAAATAGATGAATTATCCAAAAAGGTTCAGCAGCTATAAAATGTTTCACGTGAAACATTTGGGCTCTACATGCGGTAAAATCGCGGCTTTCTATTCATTTTATTAAGTAAATTTTGCGGTTATAGTTTTTTACTGTAACCGCAATATAATATCTAATTATCGTTCGCGGGAAAGAGAGGAATATGCTATGACCCAGGATGGCAATTCACCTAACAAGAATGAGGAAGAATCTGTAAAAATGCCCGATATGGTTGAATTTTGGAAAACCATGTACTTCAGTACGGAAGATATGTGGGTAAATGCAATAAAAGAATATCTGACAACGAAATCTTTTGTCGGCATGTTTAATGAAATTAAAGATCAGTACTTATCCTGTTATAAAATTGTTAATCAAAACCTTGATAGTTATTTGGAAGTTAATCCTATTCCCTCCAAAAAAGATATCGCTCGTATAGCAGAACTGGTTATTGCCCTGGAAGACAAAATCGATAACTTCGATTTTCAGTTTTCCGGCAATACGGCCAGTATGACTAAGAGCCTGCTAAAAATGGCTGATTTTAACGCAAAACAAAAGGAGGAAATATTCTCAATTAAGGTACAGTTAGATTCCCTAAATGATAAGCTCGAAATGATTCTTGACCAGAATGCTGTTGACACTTCCCCTGTTACCAGGAAGACCGGCAAGAAGATAAAAAAGACAGCAGAAACCGAATATAGAGAAGGGGAGTAATTATTTGATAGAAAAAATCTATAGTGAACTTAAAGTAGGAGACAAAGGTTATGTTGAAAAAACCATAACCGAAACAGATGTATATCTTTATGCCGGAATAACCGGTGATTTTAGCTGGCTGCATGTAAATGAAGTCCGGGCCTCAAAAGGTCACTTTAAGACTCGTGTGGTTCACGGTATGTTACT
>JBDKUD010000197.1:0-8141 GCA_039679805.1 Syntrophomonas sp.
CGCGGTTAAGGTGGTTGCGCAAAGTATGGCTATAGTTGCCAGCAAGGTGGCATTGCTTTTGATTCTATACATAAAATTGGAGGTACTTATTAAGTTCATTCCCTGATAATACCTGGAGAGATTTTTCTTCGACATTCGAATTACAAACACCATAAAAGAATGAAACAGACCATAAGTGCCGGCAATAACCATAAATAAAACACTGATAGCATACACCCAGAAACTGGGGACAATCTTGTATTTAAAGGCTAATATATACCCGGCAATGATTAACGCTATCGAAATGCAGGCCAGAAGGGCTGAAGCTTTCGGCTCTGTTTCTCCGCTTTCTTCTGATCTGAATAAATCCACTAATTTGAAACGGTAAATTAAACTATAGGCGTGAAGAGAAATCAGCAAAAATATTATGGAGAATATGATCACTGTATAAAGTATTGCCGGAAGCGATATGGCGAAATTGACTCTTATGAAATGCCCCATTAGCCTAAAAAATAGCATGATTAGCAGTTTAGAAAAGACGTTGCCGATGATAACGCCGATGACAAGAGCGCCAAGCCCCATAAGCATATTTTCATAGTACAGCATACGGGCGATCTGTTTTCTCTCCAGTCCCAGGAGAGCATAAAGGCCAATTTCTTTTTTGCGTTTTTTGGTAAAAAAAGAATGAGAATAACCCATAAAAATAGCAGAGAATATGGCAATCGTATAAGCCCCGATTTTCAGCATAATAAATGTCGTGTTTCCCGCCAGTTGTATCACCTGGGCATTATAACGAACGGACACAAAGGTGTAAAAAACAAGAATGGAAAAAATCATGGAAATAAAGTATAAAAAATAGGGTTGAAAGTTCTGCTTAACATTCCTGGTAGCCAGATCAAATAAATTCACGATTGTCACCTCCCAGGACTGCCAGAACATCCAGTATACGGGTGAAGAATTCCCGGCGCTTTCCGCCTCTTACGAGTTCAGTAAATAATGAACCATCTTTTATAAAGACAATCCGTTTGCAATAACTGGCAGCGAAGGCATCATGTGTTACCAGCATAATAGTAGCTTTCCTGTTCTCGTTTAGGTCAGTCAGACATTGCAGAAGTTCAGCCGAGGATTTTGAATCCAGGGCACCGGTAGGTTCATCAGCCAGGATAAGGCTGGGCTTTTGAATGATGGCACGTGCTGCTGCCGTCCTTTGCTTTTGGCCGCCGGATACTTCATAAGGGTATTTGTTCAAAATATCTTCAATTCCCAGAGTAAAGGCTGCTTCCGATACCCGTTCTTCAATTTCTTTTGTTGGTGTTTTAGAAAGAGCCAGGGGAAGAACGATGTTTTCTTTTAATGTTAATGAATCCAGGAGATTGAAGTCCTGAAAAATGAACCCCAACTTGTTCCTGCGGAACGAAGCCAGCTGTGTTTCATTAATTTTGACAATATCAGTTCCGTCTAAAGTTACAGTACCTTCTGTAGGCCTGTCAATCGTGGCGATGATATTTAGAAGAGTGGTTTTGCCTGCTCCTGACGGCCCCATAATACCGACAAACTCCCCGGTCTTTATATTCAGATTGATATCATTAAGAGCAGGGTAAAGATTCCCCCGTGATCCATATACTTTTTTCAAATTGTGTACTTCAAGAATATTATCCATTTAGATTGTCCTCCGGTATTATAATTTGCTAAAAACGGATTAATCCTGTTACTATCATGACATAATTGCAGACTGCATACCATTTAACTGGCTTACAAGATTAATGTGTATCTTACAATTTTGTAAGGGTAGGATTTTTATATTGATAAGTAGTCCCGGCTGGTATTTAGTATATATTAAGATGAGTTGGCTCCGGAGGCTTTTAGCTTTGATGGAAGGAGAGCTAAGATTGTTTAAGATAATGATTGTTGAAGACGACCCGAAGATGCGGAAAATAATTTTGGAAAGTGCAATAAAATGGGGATTTGAGGGATTAGCGGTGGAATCGTTTGAGTTGGTTTATAATAGTTTCCTTAAATTCGATCCTCATGTTGTCCTAATGGATATAAACCTTCCTGCATATGATGGCTTTTACTGGTGCCAGCGAATTAGGGAGGTATCCAAGGTTCCGCTTATATTTATTTCTTCCCGCGACAGCAACATGGACATAATAATGGCTATGAATATGGGCGGGGATGATTTTATACAGAAGCCTTTTTCATTGGAAGTTTTAATGGCCAAGATAAATGCATTGTTAAGAAGAACTTATTCCTATGCGGATGCCCGGACAAGTGTTATTGAACACAATGGAGCTGTTCTGGATTTGAAAGATAATCATTTACAGTATCATGAGAAGCGGGCCGATCTAACCAAGAATGAATACCGAATCATATATATTTTATTAAAAAAACAAGGCCAGGTGGTTAGCCGGGAGGAAATCATGCGTGAACTCTGGGAAGATGAAAGCTTTGTTGATGATAATACCTTAACTGTTAATATAAACCGTCTGCGCCGTAAATTAGAGGATATTGGTCTGGCTGATTTTGTCCAGACCAGGAAAGGGCAGGGGTATATTGTAACATGAGTTTAAAAGAATACTTGCTTGACCAGAGGTATTTAATTATCTTCTATATAACATTAATGGCTTTTGTCACTGCTGTTGTATACCTTGATCCCGCCGTTAAAATATGGATTGAAGATATATTATATATGAATATTGGTGCGTTTTTTTTATTCTTTATATATTTATCCGGCAGCTATTGGACGAGGAGAAAATATTATCGGGATATAAATGCCCTGATTCATTCAGAACAAAATGAGGCCATTTATAGTTTGCCGGAGCCAATAAATAATGGACAGAAACTTTTTCAGCAGCTGTTAATTAAAATGTATAGTATACAAAAAGGCCAAATTGAACAAGCCTATGCGGAAAAGAAAGAAAATTTCGAATACATTTGTTCCTGGGTACATGAGATCAAAACGCCTATATCTGTCAGCACCCTGCTGATTGAAAAAAATAAGGACGGGATAAGTGAAGACTATCTTAGCAGCCTTGATGAAGAAATTAAAAAAATAGATGGATTGGTAGAGCAGGTTCTTTATTATTCGAGATTGGAGGATTTTGCCCATGACTATTTTATAAATGAATGTGATGTCAGGATGCTTGTTAATGAAACTATAAAAAAGCATGCTAAAATTTTTATCAACAGGAATATTAGAATCGAGTTAGGTATGCTGGACATTACAGTGACGTCCGATAAAAAATGGCTGTTGTTTATCCTTGATCAGATTGTCAGCAATTCATTGAAGTATTCACCCCAGGGAGGACTAATAAATATATTTGCTGAAAAGGACGAGAAGGAAAAGAGTGTCATTATTGAGGATAACGGTGTTGGAATAAAGGCTGAAGATATTGAACGTGTTTTTGATAGGGGCTTTACCGGATACAATGGACGCTTATTCGGAAAATCAACCGGTATGGGGCTTTATCTGGTAAAAAAACTGGCACGTAAATTGGGGCATGATGTAACAATTGAGTCTGTTTATGGAGAATATACCAGAGTAATCATCCATTTTCCCAAACTGGGCGATTATTTAAAGGTATAACGAATTCTCCTTTTTCTACGATTCCTGGGCATTTTGTTACCTTCTTCAATATAACAAAAGCGCAGGATAAGACGAACGAAGCTTCCCGTTGTCTTATTATTTAGGTGTAATGGTGACAACAACCCCGTCCCCGCGTCATTCTGTTTGGTCAAAGCTTTTTTATGTTAGGCAGCAAAGTACTGCTGAAAGCCGGAAAGTCTTGTAATTAAACAAAAGAAAATACCTGTGTAAATGAATATGGCTTCTCTCAGGAAGTTTTCTGGTACCACGTACCAAAAAACTTCACTTATTTCCTGCGGGCCTTCTCGGTTACCCGGCTTTCGTGCAATTATCCAATATACGTGGGATGGAATTCATCACTGGCACCATAAAAAGTGGATATTAGCCATGCACCGGGGTAGGCCCAGCGGGAAGGGTGTAGAGTATTTTTTACCAGCAGGGCCCGTATACCATAGCTGAATAGATGGGCCAAATTACGAATTGTCTTATCTAATATTAATATGTCTACAGGAGAAAAGAGTTCCTTTTCAATTATTTTTGGGGTATGAAAATACAAGAGAAGCTGTAAAATGGTAGAAACCTATAACAAAACCACCGGAAGATGTACGGCTCTTTTAATCAGGGGAATTAGCACGTTTTATTGGTTTGAAAACGGACAATATAATCGTGATGAGCATGAATATAATCTGCAGGGATATGTATAGCAGCACCACCCCACCATCTGTAAATCCGCCTGCAAAACCTGATTTTTCCACCTTATCAAGTACAGAAAACATATTACCGATTCCTCCCCAACCGGTACAAAAGGTAACAAGGAGTACTAATATCCATTTAAAAAGAACCCATTTATATTTAACAAAACCCCAATTGGTAAAAAAACCATAGATAATCCCCTGTATTATTGTAAATATAGCCGCAGGCATAACCACTTTTCGATACAGCCCCGGTACCAATGGAGCGATGGTTAAGAAGTCAGCTTCACTTAATTGGAAAAAGCATACAGAAGCTAAACTGCCTATACATACTACTGCTCCAAACCATGTGCTTATAGATAAAATATGCAAAACGCGTAACCACTGCATACCTCTCTTTTTCAGTTTCATTATTATCTCCTTTTATAAATTCTTACGCCGGTCGGTTCCCGTAAGGATAAGAATCAGGAATAGACCAATACCACCCATTAAAAATACCATTAGCGACCCAATAGCGATAAACATTTCACCTGTAGCAAAGTATGATGTCACAGATACAAAAATACTGAAAAGTAACAGTCCTATCGACAGAGCATACAGTGCAGCCCGAATCTTGTTCATTGCATATTTTTTAGTGGTTTCTCTGTTTAGCAGGCTATAAGTAAACAAGGCCCCACCTGCAACAACAAAGATTCCACTGCCGGTAACAGCCTGAGCCTCCAATTCCATGAAGTACAACATGGAAACCGTTAATATTCCAAATAGCATCAGCAAAACACCGGCAACTATTCCCGCAGTTGAAAGACGGGAGGTCATAGAGGAATATACGTTTTGTTTGGCAGTATCCTGTCCCAGTTTGCGCATATCATCAATCAATCCGCTCAAATCGCCCATAGAAATGACCGCCTCCTTAAAAGCCTGATCATCATCCATACCGCGTGATTTTATATCTGCAGTCTTTTCCCTAAGATTAGTAGCAAGTTCCTCCTTCAGATCAAAAAGCTGCTGACTAGCTCCTACTCCGGAAAAAAGATTCTCGATATAGACAGTTACTTTTTTATCTATATTTTCATTTTTGAACATCATCAAGCCCCCCCTGAATTAATTTGTCTAAAACACCTTTGGCAAAGTTCCAGTCAATTAAGTTCTGTTCGTAAACTTCTCTGCCCATATCGGTAATACGGTAATATTTACGTCTTCCTCCCTGGGTTTCATCCCCCCAATAGGACACAATTAATTCATCCTGCTCCAGGCGGCGAAAGGCTGTATAAAGAGTCGCTTCCTTTAATTCATACTGTTTATCACTCAAAGCAATAATTTTTTTATAAATCTCATATCCATAGCTATCACCCTGGCGCAGTATGTTTAAAACTATGGTTTCGGTATGACCGCGAATAAAATCAGTTGAAATCTTGCCGCTCACATTATATCATCTCCTTAGGTATAGTTTAGAGCATATTACTGTGCGTGTCAAAGTAATATGGCAAAGATGGTTCCGGTTCTACAAGGGCGAACTACCCTGGAAATTCCACCTTTTGGCAAGGTGTCGGCAGCCACTCACCAAACCCCGGCGGAGATCCGCATACGCCTGGAGCAAGTGGAGACTGATACTTTAAGAATAACTGGATTCAATCCGCTGATCGGCAAAGGGTATTGGGCCGTCTGCAGAAGGGTTTGCCGGATATGGCGGTTAGTTTCGGGCTACGCCAAATCTTGTTGGGGGCAGCGGGGACTTTTCTGCTCGTACTGCTGCTCTGGAGAGTACGGTTATGGGCCGCTTTTTTGTCGGGGTTGGGGGGAGCATTAGTCATAGTTTACCCCACAGTTATGAATGGTCAAACTATGACCTTAAAGGGAATTAAGATACTGGACCTGCCTGATCCTCTTTCCGGATCGGCAGCCTTGGAACCCAAGGACCGTCAGGAGGAAGACCGTATTCTGGATATCCAAACCGCCGGCTTGCAGGAAGCCATTAAAGAGCAGGGTACCCCCGGGGGTGTAAAAGTTCCCCCAAACATGCGTCTGAGGGAACATATAAATCCTATTCAAATCTAACCCGAAAGGTTGGAAAGCCTAAAAATCTAGCATTTCCACTCTATCAACACGACTGTCTCAATGTGGTGCATTAATGGAAACATGTGCCGCCCATTCATCTTCGCCCAAATATGGACATTCAATTTGTCCTGTTCCTGACTTTTTCCCGTCACTAAATTCTCCCCTAAATTCTATTTTCTGTTCCCCATTCACACATCATATTGAGAACGGGTATTAGAGATTTTCCTCGGACTGATAAACTATATTCAACTTTTGGCGGTATTTGCGGATATTCTTTTCGAACTATAAGCTGATCTGCTTCTAATTCCTTCAAGGTTGTCGAAAGAGTCTTAAATGAGATCGTACCAATACATCGTTTTAGCTCGTTAAAACGCATAACCTCTTTGTACTCTGCAAGCCAGTACATAATAGCCATTTTGTACTTACCGCCAATTATGGACAAAGTGTAACCAAACCCGGTATCTTTAATATCAACCCCTGTTGGGCTGCAATCCTCAATTGCCATTTCATACTCTCCTTTAAGATAGTACATAACGTAAATGTGCGTACTTTTTATTTGTTCAATATTCTACTACAATTGTTTAGAAGTAAATAGGAGGTTAAATCTTATGAGCAAAAAAATCTTAGTATTAACAGGAAGTCCTCGCAAGGGTGGAAACAGTGACCTGCTTGCTGATGCTTTTATTAAAAGTGCTGAAGCTTCAGGTCACAAAGTAACAAAATTTGAGTGCGGTCATAAGAATATTAAGCCTTGCACTGCATGTAATGCATGCTATTCCAAAGAAAGCGCATGTGTTTTTGGAGACGACTTTAATGAACTTGCACCATTACTGGAACATTCAGATATGATTGTACTTGCAACGCCGATGTATTGGTTTACATTCCCTGCACAGCTAAAAGCAGGACTTGATAAAATGTATGCACTTCTGGTTGGCGGTCGCCAAAGCTCAATTCAAGAAAGTATGCTGCTTGTTTGTGGCGAGTGTGGAGAGGAATCCGATTTTGATGGACTTATAAAGACTTATCAGGCGATCGCATTCTATGAAAAATGGAAAGACGCAGGAGTTCTTGTAGCCCCGGCTGTCTTAGAGAAAGGTGATATCCTGAAAACAGATTTCTTGGAAAAAGCTGAACATATGGGCCGGGCAATTAAATAATTCAGCGGGCTTTCTATTTGATTTGCAATTATTAAATAAAATAATCTAACGTTGGTTTAAAGGGGCCAGTTAGCAACTGACCCCTCATCCTTTCGTAACCTAGAAACTTGGTATGGTTGATCCTAACCATCCCCTGCTCAAACCGCCTTCGGATACCCCAGGTAGAATTTTCCGAGATCGAACGTATCTCATCCTTCTGGGTCTATGGAAACATGCATGTTTTAGAAGTATTGTCCGTATCGTCAAATATCAGATTCAACCAGCGCTGGCATCTCTACATCAGTCTCGGTTTTTTTGCGCATCCCCCGCGACTTGTTGGAATAATATCCGTAATATCTGACCAACTGTTCTCCCTTATTGGGTATATGGGTAACAAATCTTGCCAACCAATCAAGGGCCATAAAGCTTTCCCGAACTCTGCTATTTTTGCCTCTATAGCCTACTCTGGCAATACCGTCAGGTAATTCAGATGCGGGTATATAGAGCAGTCTTTCCTGTGATAGGGGAGCTCTAATAATATATTCAGCCAGTTTTTCCAGTCCTTCCTGGTCCCCTGGATTAATGGCTAGCCCACAATAGACATTAAAACCGCTGTGATGCCAGTTCAGCATATTCTCAATAATGTGGTCGTCTATTTTCCCTTCTCTTTTTAACATCTTGAATATACTTCCC
>JBDKUD010000153.1:0-6427 GCA_039679805.1 Syntrophomonas sp.
CACTTACTTGGCGATCGGATCAAGAATACAATTACGGATTATGATGGTGAGGGTTTTTCTTATCTTGAACATAATGCACTGACTAGGGGGGATTTAGAATATGAATAAAAGAAATATATTAGTAAAACTTGTGGGTGTAATGCCATTTGGTTACAAGGTATTGAAACGAATAGCAAATATATTAAACAAATTGAATGCAGAAAACAATGGTGTCCGGTTTGTGGTGGGAAAGGTGGAAATGTTCACTCCTCAAGAATGCACTCGTTACTATCTCGCATTAATCCCGAACTATATAACCTTCGGCAATTCGTTTTCACAATCCCTGAAAGTTTACGATATGAAATTTCAAGTCGTGAAGGATTAAACTATTTAATCAAAGCAACAAAGCAAACCATAGAAAAATTCTTCGGTGAGCCTGTTTTTGATGCTCTCGGTCATGTAAAAAAATACAAATTAAATAAAGGTGTTATATCATACCTTCATGTGTTTGGTGAAACAGCCGGAATTTTCAAACCTCATGTCAATATACATATCATTGAAGAAAAAAACGTAATTTTAAAACTATCTGAATCAATTCTGGAATCAATTAAAAAATACTGGTTAAAAAAACTAAAAAAACTAGATGAAAGTCTTGAAGTAGCTGACGTTCATTACAGTTTTCGAAATACCGCAAAAAAGGTCGGTCATGCTTTGAAATATATGTGCCGTCCATGGAATGCAGCCGATCTGGATGCAGCGCCGGAAAATATTCAAAAGATGTTGGTGATGGATATGTCCGGGTTCCAGTATTTAAGATATTGGGGGGCGTTGTCAAATTGCCGTTATAAAGATGAAATAACACCATCGGAACAAGTGGAAGAAAAGGAATCATTAATCAAGGAAGAATTAATACCGCTTTTCATTGCTCCATTTGATTTGAAGTCATGGGAGAATAAACTTGAAAAGATAGAAGATGGATTCTATCGCCTTAAAGAAAAGGTAAATCAAAATGAAGAAAAAACAATCAAAGAATTTCTTGAAAAAAAAGGAATCATTTGGACAGCAATTAATAGCTGTTAAGATGTGCTGCTGCTGCGGCGATTATTACGAAACGCCGATAAATACGGACGAGGAGCTAAAAGAAGCTCTTGCAAGCGGAGCAGAAATCTTTCTGTTGCAAGAAAATTAAAGGAGAAGGAAAAATGATAGATCGAATTTTTGCAGAATTAAGGGATGTTCAAGTTTCATGGAAGGGTAAGTCGAAAAACAAAAAGACCGGGAAGGAATCTGACATGATTCAGATTGTGAAAAATACTCCTACTGGGGCGATTGAAACGAATTATCTGACTTGTTTCAAGAATATTGATGGTTTGAATGTGGGCGATAAAATAGACGTTAAGCTTGCCATTAAAGCTTTCAACGGTGCGTTGTATCTGTCTTTGATGGATTTTGTATCAGTTGGCGCAAATAAGGCGGCCAAGGAAGTTAAGGTCTAAAAATGACTCCTGCGGAAGCTCAATTTATATTTGAATCTTGCATGGAAATCGTGGTCATTTGCTACATGATAGGGTTTGGCATAGGTTTAATTATCAAAACCATCAAAGCAGCGATTGAGTATTAAAATAAACGAAAGGAGACAAAAAACGATGAAGAACTATTTTGGAAAAATCGGTCTTGGTTTGGGTTTGGTGGTTGCTTCTGCAACCAGTTCCATGGCAGCTTTCACCCTGCCGACTCTGCCCACAACTGATATTGAAGCGGCTGGTGTGGCTGTTGCGGCTCTCGTTGCAGTTTATGTTGTCATTAAACTGGCAATCCGCATGATCAAGGGTGCCTAATTCTTGGCAGCGATATTCAATCAATGAGCTGGGGGCCGGGTGTAGTTTGCCCGGTTCCCATTCCACTGTAGAAAATGCGTGTGCTGCTGGGTTGGACAGGAAGCAAAAAGTCATTATCCCGGAAGTTTAACAGCTGGGGCAGCAGGGCACACGCATAAAGAAATAAATGCGCTTTGCGCATCAATAAAGAGGTATTTTTATGATTGACATGGGGGGAATGATTTTAGCTGATTATGCTTATCTCATAGGGCTGCTTGGTTTGGTCTGTGGTCTTGTTTTTGTAATGGGCTTGAAACAATGATTAAAAGCAAATATGTAATAATTTTTATGATATTATATGTAGTATTAACGGTTTCTGTTGCTGCTGCGGCATTGTTAACGCCTTTTATATCAAGATTGGCTCCGGCTGCTGCTGCTGCAACTGGTGTTAATGGTGGTTTTACTATTCCGGCTAAAATTATAGCTTCTACAACGTCCGGGGCAAGTGTGGCATCATGGATTTCTCTGGCTGTTCCGGGTGCAACTGCTGCAAAGGTCGCTATTGCTGTTTTGTCCATTGGTGGTGCGTTGGCTGCTGATTATTTGATGGTTAAGGGTGCGGCATGGTTTGCCGCAAACCATATAACTATTGATCCCGTAACAGGAAATATTGAGGAAACAACCACGACACAAATACCAGATGGAAATACAAAGTCAGATTTTGCAGACGGAGAATATCATGCAGATCGAGCGGCAGCGCTAGCAGCTTGTCAAGCAAATTGTGTTCATGCTCCGCCGAGATATATTTACGCTCCTTGTGGTGTTGCTGTTTATGCAACTTATGGAGCGGCAACTTGTAATGGTGAATTATATCCTCCGGGAGTCGCCTTTTATGAAAAATATTATTTTCCGAAAGCTGGTGTTCCAACTCATGATGAAAATGAAAAAACGCCTTTGACACCTGCACAATTAGAAAATAAATTAGCTTCTTCATTAGCGAGTGAAAATCCGGAAGCGAAAAGTGTTGCTAAAGCTGCACTTGAAGTGACGGCTGCTGCCATGGATAATCCAAGTCACCCTGTAACATTAAATACGACGACATATAATAATATAAATAATTATTTAACTAGTAATCTCACTACAAATCAAACAACGAATTTAGAAGCAGCCGCAACACCTGCTGTTGGTGATTCCGTTATTGATGGAACGGATGCTGATAAAAATGAAAAATTAACCCCGGCTCAAATAGCCGCTGCTGTTCAAGCTGCATTGGCTGGGCAAAATCTATCTGCTGCTCAACTAGCGGCTGCTATTGCTGCCGCTCAGGCTTCTGCTGGTGGTTTATCCTCTGCGGAAACTACGGCGGCAGTATCTGCATCTTTGCAAGGTCAAGGATTAACCCCGGCTCAAATAGCCGCTGCCATTGCTGCTGCAAATCCAGCATTAACACAAGCAGCTGTTCAAACGGCTGTAAAGGCTGCGCTGGATGATGCAACGGATGTTCCCCCGGTTGTTGATCCAACTATCATCATTCCCGACAAATTGTCTTTGACAACAGTTATGCAAAGCTTTGTTAATTCGATCAAAGCCTTGCCGATATTTGCCACGCTGAACGGAATAACGATTAACACCAGCGGATCGTCAACGCTCTGTATTAATCTGCCTGGTAATTTGGGCGGTTCAAAATGTTGGGATGGATCAAATATGCAAACCGGATTGAATATGATTGGTTCTGCAATGCTCGGATTGACAACGATTCTTTCGTTTGTGGGTATTTTCAAAGGATAAAAAATGATTGCTCTCATTTCAAGATTGCTTGGTTCGGTTTTTACTCTTAAGTTTTTCATGTCGGGCGTGATGATGACTATTCTGGCTGTTGTTCTCTACAATTTATGTGTGACAACGATTCAAGAGGTCTTTAATTTTGCGATTGAACAGATAGGTCAAGCTGGCATCGGTTCAGTGTCTATTCCTTCAATAACAGGCTTTGCCGGGTGGTTTTTGGCACAAGTAAAGCTTCCCGAATGTTTAAGCGTGATGGTTTCTGCAATTTCCATAAAATTCATATTGAGAAAAATTCCTTTTTTGAAATGGTGATAAAATGAATAAACAAGAATTAAAAGAAATGATTCATAATAATTTTGAAGTAAAAAAGATAATAATATTATCAATTCTATTTCCAAAACTTCATAAAGCGATATTAAAACAAGCCACAGCCAAAGAGAAAAACGAATATAAAAAAATGAGAAATACTTATATAGAAAGAATATATGAAAAAATGATGTTAATGCCATGATAACTTTATATTCCGGGATTCCCGGCAGCGGTAAAACCTATAAGATGGTTGCGGAGCTTTCTCGGTGCAAAGATAAATATTATGTTGTTCATAATATTGACGGTTTGATCGAGGGTTATTTGAGGGATTATGGAGTAAATTTTATCGAATACTGCACAAAAGAAAATATGGAAGTTCCCGACTTTTTCTCTAAAGAATATCAAATAAAATTCTGTGCTGCTGTTTATGAAAAGTATAATCGTCCAGTCCTTGTTATTATTGACGAAGCTCATGAATGGTTTTCCGTCAATTCAAAAAATCTCAAAATGTGGCTTTCCTATCATCGGCACATAGACCAAGATATTTGGCTTGTGGCGCATCGGTCAACGAACATTCCGGCAATGTATCGTTCTTTCATTGAAATTGAATACAGGGCAAAATCGGGGGCTTTTATGGGCGTTCCTGGATTCTTCCTGTATAATCGAATTTTAGGGGGTCAAGCGTCCGGCTACTGTAAGGAACGTAAGAAGCAAGCAATTTTTGATATTTATAAAAGTCAATTAATCAATTCTGAAAAGAAGCGTAAAACGCCAAAGTTTTTAATGATGGTCGTTGCCGCTTCAATCTTGGGTGTCATGTTGTTTATTTTTGTTCCTAAATATTTCATGCTCCCGGCTGATGCCAAAGAAAATTCAATTCTCGCTGAATCGAAAAAGGCTGCATCAGGGGGGCAAGCTCAATCAAAAAATCCGGGTGGTCAAGCTGCGGATCAGCCTGGTGCCTTTCCTCAAAATAACCCGGTCCCGGATAGTTCTTTTGAAACGAAATGGGCTTTTGTGGGAGCTTTTGCCGATTATCTTGTTTTGGAAGATCGTTTAACAGGTGAGCAATTACCGCTTCAAAAGATTTCCGATAAAATCAAGGTTGTTGAAATTAAGCGGAATGATTCTGTTGTTTTAGTTCTGGAACGTGGTCAATTTGTCACCCTCTACAATAATAAACGTCATGTCACGGTAGCCGCAAAAGGGCTGCGACAGGAGAGCAGCCCGGTTGCGGCGGTTGAAACTCTACCTGTTGCAAAACCTCTTTAATCTTTTATCTTTATTATTCATAAACAATCTTTTATAATGTTTTTGCGCGAAGGCGTGCTTTTGTGAACGATCTGCACAAGCGAAGCTCAACCGGGTTGTTGGCAACGGTTTCTGTGTTGTCAATAGCCCGGTAGCCCTCAAGGAAAGGAGTTTGCTATGGTAAGGGAAAAAGGAAAAAGCCGCTTTGGAAACAGGATTACCGTTATGCTTTCAAACGAAATATTAAAAGATTTAGATAAAATTGCTGCTGTTACTGATGATTACCGGGGTCGTTTAATTCGTGTTTATGTAAAAGAGGGAATTGCAAAATATAAAAAGGCAAATAAAATCATGGACGGTTATGTAAAAAAGTTAAAAAAAGAAAAAAGTTTAAATAATAATTAAAAGCGCTTTAGCGCAATCTATTCAGAAAATGCGTGTGCTGCTGGGTTGGACAGGAAGCATAAAGTCATTATCCCGGCAGTTTAACATCTGGGGCAGCAGAGCACACGCATAAAGAAATAACTGCGCTTTGCGCATCAAAGAAAATAAGTGAAATTAATATAAAATAATACTTGAAAATAAGCGAATGAATGTATTACAAAGGTTTCAACAAATAAAAAAAACCGGGGTAGTTAGCAGCTCCCTGGTTTCAAAGGTGTAAGTAAATATGCTTGGCAGCGAAATTCACTCACGACTAGAAGATAGCAAAGAACCTCTGAATTGTCAAGAGTTTTACAATCCATCATCTTTACATGAAAATAATGTTTATCATCTTGAAGGGGATGCGTCCTTTGAGCCGGATCGCCTTGGTTCCGGGTATAAGGCTGTTTTTGATCAAGTAGGAGCTAAAAAGGCAAAAACTGTTGAAAAACACTTACTTGGCGATCGGATCAAGAATACAATTACGGATTATGATGGTGAGGGTTTTTCTTATCTTGAACATAATGCACTGACTAGGGGGGATTTAGAATATGAATATAAGAAAAATATTAGTAAAACTTGTGGGTGTCATGCCATTTGGTTACAAGGCATTGAAAGTAATAGCAAATATGTTAAACAGATTGAATGTAGGAAGCAATGGTGTCCGGTTTGCGGTGGGAAGGGTGGAAATGTTCACTCCTCAAGAATGCACTCGTTATTATCTCGCATCAATCCCGAATTATATAACCTTCGTCAATTCGTCTTTACAATCCCTGAAAGTTTACGATATGAAATTTCAAGTCGTGAAGGATTAAACTATTTAATCAAAGCAACAAAGCAAACCATAGAAAAATTCTTCGGTG
>JBDKUD010000340.1:0-6464 GCA_039679805.1 Syntrophomonas sp.
CCATGTCATTCGGCGCTATGGTGAAACACTAATTCAAAGCTTTCTGAAATTGCTGACGACGAAAGGAGAAAAGCAGAATGGATGATCACTCCCCAAAGATACTAAAAGCAAAATCCTGCTACGGACACCTCGGCGGAACGCTCGGTAACCGGTTATTTGAACGCCTGCTGGAATTAAACTGGTTCGAGCGGGAGCAGGATACGTCAACCATGTATCGGCTGACGGAAACAGGAAAAGAAGAATTTACCCGGCTGGGTGTCGATTTTATGAAAAGAAGTAGAAAATAATGCAGAATCAAAATCCATTTGCGGTATTTAAGAGTGAAGCTCCTCAGGTCGCTGCGGAAGCAGTAGCCGCCCAGGGGAAACAAGGGGACGCATCCTTTTTGCTTCCTTCTATAATGGGCAAAAAATAACAGGTGTATTGGGAAAATGGCAAGAAAAGCGAGAGAACAGTGTGAAAGTTTCGTCAAAACCATCAGGCTGAAACAGCAGAAGCACAGAACCATGTTATGAGAGTGGTGACGGATTTCATACTGGACAACCTGGGTGTGTTAAACTGCCGCTTTTTCATGCAAAAGGAGGTTCATTGGAGAATTATAAAGATGATTTAATTGATGCTTTTACAGATATGATGTATAGATGGGTAAACCTGAAGAACAAATGGTTTACTATAAAGGTCCAACTGGTCATAGGTATGCATGCCAATTCCCAGATGCAAAAAGACTGGAAGAAGCTGGGTTCTGAAGCTTTCAACTACGAAGTGCTGGAGGAAAAGGAAGCCGACGAAGTTACTGATATGCGCTGGGAACTTAAGTAAATGGGAAAGCCGTGGTTGGAGAAATTGCAGCCCTATGGCGGCAAAAAATATAATAAGCTGCATAGAATAATGCTTGGTTGGCTTTTTGGAGTAACATCCGTCAAAAGTGAATACTTAACATCTAGTGATGGCAGAATTAACATTTTAGGTATACATGAAAATAATTGTCCTGATATTTTTGAGTATAAGCGATAAGCACTTGAGAATATCATAAACTAAGAACTATTTTATTTTGTTGGTTACTAGAACAGATGCAAGGAAGCTATAACAAGGAATGAGTTCATGAAATATTGCCGGAATAGGGAATAGCAATAGACATAACCATTAATTAACCGCTTACTTAACAAAACAAGAATTGAGAGAAAGAAAATGCTCAGAAAGCTTTTATTGTCAAGGATCATTTTTTTCGGAGTAGCTATTGCAGCGCAGCTGCTGATTTTAATCGGTATCATTATAGGATTCAACCAATATTTTGTTGTGTTCTATGGAATAAGCAACATGATCAGCATTATTGCCGTGTTATGGATTATTAATACTAACAGCAATCCGGCTTATAAGATTGCGTGGATCATTCCCATACTGCTGATCCCGATTTTCGGCGGGTTATTTTATCTCTTTTTTGGAGGAAACAAACTTAGCAAACGAAGGAAGAAAAGAATGATATCCATAGCTGACGACACCCGCAAGGCTCTGACGGCAAATCCGAACATTTTGGATGAGATTTGGTTGCAGAATGAGACTGCAGCCAACCAATCAACCTATATTCAGAATAGTTCTTATTATCCTCTGCATCAAAATTGGATCAGTGAATATCTGCCAAGCGGAGAAGCAAAATTTGCACGGCTGAAGGAGGAACTTCAAAAGGCAAAGCATTTCATTTTTCTGGAGTATTTTATTATCGAAGAGGGAGTGATGTGGAACAGTATTCTCGATATTTTGAAAGAAAAAGCGAGGCTGGGTGTCGACGTCCGTATTATCTATGATGACGCGGGCTGTATGACCACACTTCCTTACGGATATGATAAAAAGCTTGCTGAGGCAGGTATCAAGTGCTGTGTCTTCGATCCTATGATTCCTATTCTTACTCGTAGACTGAATAATAGGGATCATCGTAAACTTACCGTCATTGATGGAACTACCGCATTTACCGGTGGAATTAATCTGGCCGATGAATACATCAATGCCATTGAAAAGTACGGACATTGGAAGGATTCTGCTATACTGCTCAAGGGAGATGCGGTATGGAGTCTGACGGTCATGTTCTTATCAATGTGGGGCTATGTCGGTGGAATTGAAGATAATATAAACCGGTTTCGCAAGTGCCTCCCATCGGATCATAAAATAAGCAGGGATGGATATATTCAGCCTTTTGCAGACAGCCCCCTAGATGATGAGCTGGTGGGAGAAACCATATACCTAAATTTAATCAACAAGGCCAAGCGATATGTCTATATCACAACGCCCTATCTGATTATAGATAATGAAATAGTAACCGCTTTAAGCTCAGCGGCAAAGGGCGGTGTCGACGTGCGTATCATAACACCCCACCATCCAGACAAATGGTACGTTCATGCAGTTACAAGATCCTATTACAAAAGTCTTACCGAGAGCGGTGTAAAAATCTATGAATATATGCCCGGATTCATGCATTCAAAAACCTTTGTTGTGGATGACGAATATGGTGTGGTAGGTACCATTAACATGGACTATAGGAGTCTTTATTTGCAATTTGAATGCGGCGTTTGGCTATATCAATGCAGCTGTATTTTCAACATAAAAAGTGATTTTTTAAATACCTTGAAAACTTGTAAGGAAATTACCGCAACAGACATCAAGGCAATCAAGTGGTACAAGTCACTGATATGCTCTGTATTGCGAGTGTTTGCCCCGTTGATGTAAGAGTAGATAATGCTTTCCCAGTGGACGCTTCTACTTTAATTTTTTAATTTTACAGGAAGAAGGGAAGCAGGGGGGCGTCAGACTGTGAGGATCGGGACAAGTTACGCATGGTGTACAACCGGAAATATGGTAGAAGCGGCTACGTATTCCAGGGACGATATGGAAGTGAAGGTATCGAAGATAGCGCTTACCCGGCTCGGGGTTTTATAAACCGGATAAAATTGGTATTTCCATCTATCTTCCCCCAAAAAAATGGACATGAAAAAAAGCAGGATTCGTTTTTGTAAGCATAGCTGCTGCTATTCAGACGTTCTCTCAATTGAGTTTAAATCTTGTGCTGAGATTGATATAGAAATGTAAATAAGAAGATAGCCGTTGATTAAGGGAAAGCTCCTTTGATCGTCGGCTTTTTTTATTAGGATATTGCGTATAGGTAATAGGTAATTTTCTTATCAACTAAGAATATGCAACGTGTTGAAATATCGGACCAAAAGGTGTAAAATTACACCATAGAATAATGTTTATCATGAGGATGAAAAATGGAAAAAAAGCAATTTGTTAAATTGATGGACGAAAAAATCAAGCTGATCCGAACTGAGTACGGACTGACTCAGGATAAAATGGCTGCAATATTGGGGATTTCAAAAAAGACATTGATTGAGATAGAAAAAAACAGAAAAAGTTTGGGGTGGACCAATTCGATTGCCTTGGCAAGTATTTTTTCAGATAGTACGATACTACACGATGCAATAGGAGGAGATGTATCTGACATCATCATCGCCTTAGCATTCAAGGATATCGATGTTGACTATCCTAAAACTTGGGGAGGCAAAGTTTGGTGGAAAACAATATCCGAGGAAAAATGCTATCGCATTCAGCAGAATATGTTTTCGCGGCATTATAGACTATTAGATCAGGAAAATCGTAGAATATATGCCTCTTTTAGTTTAAAAGAAATTGAAGAGATAATGGAAGGAATATTAAATTCATGAGTCCCTTATAACAACATAGAAAGCGGTAATACAGTTATGAAAACGAGATTGATTTTATGCTTAATTATCGTCGCTATATTATTAAGCGGATGTAGCGCATGGGAAAATGCTTATGAACAAGCAGGCTCCTCCAGTTTCAAAGTCGTTTCGATAAAGGGGCCAAGTGCCTTGAGCTTTATTAAAGCGATGGAGCCTGAAATTAAACCTCTGGTAAGGTTGGGAGATACGGTTCAATACACTTTTGAAGAGGATGAAGATGCTCTTTATACTCGATTGCTGGAAAGAGAATTTGATATTGCACTCGTCCCAACGGAGATGGCGGCAAAACTCTATAATGATGGAGCCGGATATCAGTTGGCAGCAGTGAATACCGGCGGATATCTCTTTTTACTTACTAATGACAAAACAATAACTAAATTTTCTGACTTGAAGGGAAAAGTTATTAGAATTGCCGGAGAAAAATCAGATACTGACGTCGTTTTAAGATATTTATTATTGCAAAATGAAATCGAACCTAGCAAAGATGTGACGCTGGAATATACTACAAATACGGAAGAACTTATAAATGATGCCGCAGAGGGGGATGTCAATATTATTTGGTTTTGCCTGAACCATGGGCGTCTGATCTGTTGAGTAAAAACATCGGTTATAATATCGCTATAAATATCCAAGATGAATGGTCGCATGTCAATGGAACTGCAACGCCTTTGCCCCAGACATGCCTGATTGTCAAAAAAGAAATCGCTACACAAAAGACGGACGCTTGGAAACTATTTTTAGAGGATTACAAGGATTCAATCAAATGGATCAACAACAATCAGGCTAAAACCGCAGAGTTGCTTGATAATCATGAAATTGGGATTCCAATGGAGCTTGCAGAAGGGGTTATTCCACGCAGCAATTTAGAATATTTTGATGCCTTAAGTGCTAGATTCGCAGTGGACAAATACCTGAACATATTTCTTGAATTGTCACCTGAATCGATCGGTGGAAAGTTGCCGAACTCACATTTCTATACTGAATAATAAAAGGAGGATAAGAAAATGAAAATACAGCTATGGTCTAAAACAAAAGCCGGAAAATGGTCAGCAATCTTAACTCTGCTTTTTATCGTCTTAATGTCGTTAAAACTATCGGCTTTAGCCATGCTTATCAGACTCCCCCTGCCAACTCCGTTAATTGCGGTTATAGGAGTTGCCGGATTTGTAATGGGGGTTATATCAATAGTGAAGAATAAGGATAGAGCTTTTTTGACATTACTATCTATACCGGTTGGACTGTTGATTATTTTTTGGACAGTAGCAGAAATAGCAGTTCCTCATTAGTATATTGTAAGATTATCAAGAGAAGCAGTACAATGCACTGATAATCTATTATTTAGGGGGGAAAAACATGATGTCTGAAATTAACAAATCGAAGGCAGCTTATATACTCTGGTCAATGCTACTAGGAATGAAAAGCTGCTCTTTTTGATGTTACTGTCGTATAACAAAGACAGAAAGGATGGCACTTCACCTGTGAAAGGAAGTGTGCTAAATGAAATTTATAATTCAACCTAAAACGCGTACAGGAAAATACTCGGTAGTGTTGTTTATAGTATTTATTCTTTTAGCAACGGCTGCGGGGATAATCTCCTCAGTACAGAAAAACACAATAGAATATCCCACCCCGTTAAATAGCCCATTGCTGGGAACCGCAATTTATCTTATGTTCACAGCTGCAATAATTGTTTCTGTTATTGGTTTGATAGCTGTCAGGAAAAACAATGAGCGCTCGATTTTAGTCTACATCTCCATCCCTCTCGGAATAGCATTTTTTATTGGTATTTTGATGCTGCTTATTGGTAATATTATTGGGCCACCAAGCCAGTGAGTAGGATGTATTACTAATAATAGACTTAAGAAATGTTAGAGTTGAAAGGGGAAAAACAAAATGAAGAATATGGCAAGTTTTAATAATTCATGATACAATTCAAGCTTGCATACCCCTTTATTGAAATTCGCCTCTATCTTGCAACGAATTTTTGGTGAAAGCACTCGCCAAAGATCGCACCGCCCAATGGCTGAATATTTAAATTTAAATTAACCTTAAATCAAATACCGGGTGTGGTATGGCCTAATAGGCATGCATAATATGTTATGATGTCAATAGAATGACTTCATTCATATTAAATTTGAAATGTCCAAAATGCGGTCGTGAATTCAAAAATCTAATCAGGACCACTACTGCGGAAAAATTAGCACGATAGACAAATATATTGGCGACCAGCCCGCCGAAGTTCAGCCGCTTCTGCAGTCTGTCCGTGAAACCATCCGCGCCGCCGCGCCGGATGCGGTGGAGAAAATTTCGTGGCAGATGCCGACCTTCTGGCAGGGCGAAAATATAGATGACATTCAGAATTTTGAGGATTCCTGATAATTGAAAGTATAATAGAGCGATAAATCAATAGTGATTTTGTCAGTTGAAGCTTATATCACAATAATGCTTTAGGTTTAAGGTTAAGGGACAGTTTGCCGATATGGTGGGCTGTCCCTTGCTTTCGTCAAAAATTCAGGGTATTTTATTGCTTAAAACCCTTGCTATTGACGAAATTGATATTTATATTTCGTGTGTAAAAGACTATCAGTATCGCGATATTCAGAAAATCTTAAGATTTTAATAAGTAAAAAGCTATAAAATGGATTTTTACTTCGCGGTAAAATAATTATGGGGATATATACTTAAAAGAAAGAAGATGACGCTTTTGGCTGCAAA
>JBDKUD010000335.1:0-7139 GCA_039679805.1 Syntrophomonas sp.
TTCACCCCGGTAAAGAATTCTTATCCCTAGCTATGGTTTAGGGCCATTTAATTCATAGAAATTATAATAGCACATCGTCCGGTTAAAAAAAACTAATACGTCCTATTAGAAAAAACAGGGAACCAAATATTTACAAATGGTTCCCTGTCATATTTACAATTTGTTCTCGTTAATTCAAATCTTTTATTTAACTGACCTTATTCTCCAACCTTAGCCGATCAGCAATTATAGCAATGAACTCCGAGTTCGTAGGTTTTCCTTTTTCGCCATTAATAGTGTAACCGAAGAATTTGTTAATTTTATCAACATCTCCGCGATCCCACGCCAGTTCAATGGCATGCCTAATGGCACGTTCAACTCTGCTGGGGGTAGTATCGTATTTTTGGGCAATGGTAGGATATAATTCTTTAGTTACTGCTCCCAGGTAATTAATTTCCTCTACTACCAGCATAATAGCATCTCGAAGATATTGATAACCTTTTACATGAGCTGGGACTCCAATTTCATGTATGACTTTGGTTACTTCTACTTCCAGATTCTTAGGTGCAGACATTTGAATATGACCTGTAGTAATCGGCATTCTGCGTTCACCACTTATTTTCAAATCTCTGGTAACCTGTTTAACCCGGTCTCCCAGGACCTGAAGATTAAAGGGTTTTAAAATATAATAATCTGCCCCCAATTGAACCGCTTTCTGGGTTATGTTTTCCTGTCCGAAGGCAGTAAGTATAATTATTTTAGGTCTTTTCTCGAGATTTGATTCATTTAATTTCTCCAGTACCCCTATACCATCCATATATGGCATAATAAGATCCAGAATCAGTACTTCAATATCCCTCTTTTTTAGAATATCAAGTACTTCGATCCCATTAGTACAAACATCAATTAACTCAAAATCAGGTTCATTAGAAAAGTAATCTTTCAGGATGCCACAAAATTCACGATTATCATCGGCAATAAGTACTTTTATCTGGTCTCCGCCACTATACATCTAACAAATCCCCCCTCAACCCTTAAAAATTCTAATGATTTAAATTTATAAACCGTTTCGACGGTACACTTATTATTTCCTCTTTTTTTTTTATACCAAATTCACTGATTATTTGGCATACAATAGCATGATGATACATTAAACAGCCTTATTACTCTAATATATAATATTCTATAATATTCTTGCTAATCCATTAATCCCCATAAATTGGTATCAGTTAGTGTAAGTCAAATGTCGAAACTTTCTTTTGCGTCTGTTTGTTATCAAGTAATTCCGGCAGCATATTATCCATAAAGATTCCATAACCGCGTTGAGGGTCGTTCAAAAAAACATGTGTAACAGCTCCAATTATTCGTTCGTTCTGAATAATCGGGCTTCCGCTCATACCCTGAATAATTCCTCCGGTTAAGCTTAAAAGACGCGGATCAGTAACTTTAATAACCATACCTTTCCCATTCTGTCTTTCTGGATACACCTTTTCAATTTCGATATCAAAGGCCTCTATAGTATCTCCATTCACAACAGTATAAATCTGCGCCTTGCCTGGTTTTACCTGGTTAGAATAACCGACCTCCATAACATACCGGGATAAAGGATTGGTAATTTCGCTATTAGTCTTACCGTATATACCAAAATATGAGTTCTTAATAATATTGCCTTCAATATTTCCTTTTTCATTAAAAATACCTATTTTTTCACCTGGACGCCCTGGCCGTGCCGCCTTAACAGTCTGAATGGAAGCACTTACGATTTTTCCTTTCAGTACGTTGATGCCCTGTTTAGTATCAGCATCAATTATTATATGTCCTAAAGCCGCATACTGGCTTGAGTCGGGATCCCAAAAAGTAAGGGTTCCTACTCCCACAACTCCATCGCGTACATATAAACCAATTCTGCGTCTCTGGGTTTCTGAACAATAAACCGGCTTTACCGTCAAATTAATATTTTTATCACGCCTTTTAATACTTACTACTAACTCATTGTCCTTTTCCTGGTCAATAGTACGCGCCAGATCAGTTTCGGTAGTAATAGATTTCCCGTTAACCTTAAATATTAGGTCACCTATTTGAATCCCCTGATCCCGCGCAGGATACTGTCTATCCCCATCCTTTCCCAGTACTGGCGCAAACCCAACCACCATTATTCCTTTAGATTGCAATAATACACCTATAGAATGTCCCCCAACTACAACTCGCTTGGGGGATACAGACTCAATCTTTATTGATTTTAATGGTATGTAACCCATAAGTTTTAATTTTACAGAAGCCTCGCCGGGTTTTAAAGCTACTATCTGGTAGCTTGACCCGTTCCGGGTTACCATTACCGGAGGATCTTCGGGATAAGCAAATACACTTCGAGAGGGATTCATCACTTTCATTTCAATTTTGTTGTCGATATTACTGGGAAGATTGATATTTATAGTAGTTGTTTCACCCACTATCAGTCTTTGATAATCGGGTAAACTAAGCAAAGTTTGAACTTGCGGAATAAAACATATCGAAATAACTAGAGCAACCAGGATGAGTCCTATTATCGACCTTAGTCTAGCGCGCAAAAAAAATCACTCCCGAAAACTTGGTAAGTTATATTGTCTCCTTACCAAGACAAAATATACTTACTCTTCGGTGAGTGAAGTTTACATCTTATTATAAAGCCTAAATATCTTCTATTTTTAGCTTAGATAAAAATTCATTTGATATAAAAAAGGGAAAGTCCTGCCTTCCCTTTACCAAATATGATATTTTCCTGTATCTTTTGTTACTTTTTATGCAACATTTCTCGGGCATGTTCCAGGGTCAGCTGAGAATACTTGTCTCCTCCCAGCATGCGTGCCAGTTCCTTTACCTGCGCTTCCCGGTCTAACCTATTCACAACAGTAAAAGTGTGACCGTTTTTAACCAGCTTTTCAATTGCATAATGGTTATCAGCATAACTGGCAACCTGGGGAGAATGAGTAACCAGAATAACCTGGTGACTCTTAGAGAGTTCAGCTAGCTTGGCGGCCACAGTATTTAGAGCAGTGCCACCCAGTCCTACATCTATTTCATCAAAAATCAGAGTTGGAATATGATAGACTTCTGCCAAAGCCTTTTTGAGAGCCAGAATAAAGCGTGAAATCTCCCCTCCCGAAGCTATCTCTGCTACCGGTCGCATCATTTCACCAGGATTAGGTGAAAACATAAAATCAACCGTATCTATTCCATTGACCCCTGGATTTTCCCGGGCAGAAAACTCCACCGCAAATTTGAGATAGGGCATATCTAACTGCTGCAATTCAACATATACTTTATTTTCCAACAGCAACCCCGCTTTTTGTCTTAACCCGGTAAGCCGGTTAGCTTCCTGAAAATATTCAGCTTCCAGCATGGCGATATCTTTTTCTAGTTCATACTGACTTTCCTGATTGTCGGTTAGAATATCCAAATCCTGTTTAGATTGATCGAGAAAATTCAAAAGCTCGTTGATATCTTTTCCATATTTGTTTTCCAGTTTTTCAATATCATACAACCGTTTCTCTATATGGTCTAAAAGGCCAGGTTCAAAATCAAGCGAATCCTTGAATGAATTGAGACGTGATGCCATTTCCTGCAATGCATAGTAGATTTCCTGTAAGGGGGCTGCCATAGATGCGAACGGCTGATAATTATCTAATTCACGTGCTATATCTGCCGCATCGAAAATTAAGTCGTAGGCTGTACTGGCATTATCAGAGCTATACAGCAAGTTTAAAATCTTAACCGACCCGTCCATAAGTTTATTGGCATTTTGTATCTTCTCACGTAATACTATAAGTTCTTCTTTTTCACCAACCTGCAGGTGTCCGGATTCTATTTCCTTTACCTGAAAATTCAAGAACTCCATTTTTTCCAAGCGTTGTTTTCGATTGACTATGAAATCCTGCAATTGCTGCTGTTTATTCGTTAACCGGTTAAATATCTCGGCTACCTGGTTAGCTTGCTGTTCTATTTCCGGATTGATACTATCAATGTAATGCAGATACCGCTCCGGTTGTAAAATGTTCTGGTTTTCATGCTGCAAGTGCATATCAAGAAGATAGCCAGCCAGGTTTTTAAGAATACTCAAAGGTACATTACTGCCATTAATACGAGCTGAACTTCTGCCACTGGGCAGTATCTCCCGGCTTACTATTACCTGATCGTCTTCCAGCAAATTATTTTCCAGCAAAAAGTTTCGTGCCTCGTCGTTGGTTTGTAAATCAAAAATAGCCTGGGCTATCGCCTTACGACCCGAATCCCTGACAAAATCAGTTTTTATCCGTTCCCCCATAATTAAATTAAGTGCGTCAATAATTATTGATTTACCAGCACCCGTTTCCCCTGTAAGAACGTTAAGACCGGCAAAAAACTCCAGACGCACTTCATCAATTAATATGAAGTTGTTTATGTATATCTCCTGTAGCATGGCAATCCCCTCTGCGCTTGTTTCCAGAAGTCTGACTAATGATCTCCCAGTAACTCCTGAAAATTATTAAATACCGTAGTAACCGCTTCCCGGGGTTTTATAGCAATAAAAAGAGTATCATCTCCTGCGACAGTACCCAGTATATTATTCGCAGGCAGCGAATCGACCACCAGCGCAACTGACTGGGCAGCGCCGGGGAGTGTTTTTATAACTATTAGATTTTCACTATAATCAAGGCTTATTACAGAATCCTGGAAAATCCTTTTTAATCGTTCCCGTAAACCCGTAGGGCCATGAGTATCCGGCAATGCATACCGATACCCATTTTCACCTGATATTTTAATAAGGTGCAGTTCTTTAATATCCCTGGAAACAGTAGCCTGGGTAACATGGAACCCGCGATTCTTTAAAGCCTCACATAATTCCTCCTGAGTTGTTATATATTGGTTGGAAAGAATATCGGTAATTGCCAGATGTCTTCTTGACTTCATCTACTACCCCCGTAAACCCATCTAATTATTATTCATGGTAATGTTGAAGGCATTATCTAGTACATGGAATAAAGATCGTTCTCTTATATTCACAAACTTTAGTTTTTGTTTAGCCTTTTTAATTTTTATCGAGTAATTCGAGTTCAAATTAGTAATTACCTGCCCATCGATAGAAATTATAACTTTCTGTGTTTCTGCGGGTACAATTTCGATAATTTTATCAGCATCTATGACCATTGGTCTTTTAGTTAACATATAAGAAGCAATGGGAGTTAAAATTAAAGCCTCCATATCCGGGTCAACAACTGGTCCCCCCGAAGAGAAAGAGTAAGCAGTAGAACCGGTCGGCGTAGCAACAATTACTCCGTCACATCGGTAAGGTTCAAATTTCTGATTATTTATGGATACCTGTAAATTTATAATATTTGAGGCTAAAGACCTCACTACCATTTCATTTAAACAAAAAACCCGGTTAATTACATTGTTACCATCACATACTGTTACCTCTAGCATCATTCTCTCATTCAGGGTAAATTCTCCGTTTATAATCTGGTCGAAGTATTTCTCTAATTCATCTCCCGTAATATTACTCATGAACCCGACTGTGCCCATGTTTACACCAAGTATAGGTATATCTTTGCAAAAGAATTCCCGGGCAACTTTTAAAATCGTGCCATCTCCGCCCAGAACAATTATAAAATCTATATTTTTATGGGAGTTATTTAAACTAGTAACATCAGTAATCTCAGCCTCAATTTTTGACTTTACTAATTTATCGGCAAGTTTAGCAGCCCTAATTACCGTATCCTGCTTTTTTGCATTACTAACTACCAGTATCTTCAATACCCCTAAACCTCCAAGTTATTATGAGCCTGTTCTACAACCCCGGAGACAAGTTCAGCCAGATTAGGCAAAGACTCTCCTTGTTTTTGCAAATAAAGAAAGAACTCAATATTACCTTCCGGTCCCTTGATATGAGAATAAGTTATTCCCGAAATGGCTAATCCTTCATTTTCCGCACAGGCTATACAGTTCAGAAGTACCTCCCGATGTGTCTGGGGGTCTTTTACAACCCCTTTCTTGCCGACCTTATTCTTACCAGCCTCAAACTGAGGTTTTATCAAAGATACCACTTTCCCGTCTTCCTGCAAAAAATTCTTTATAACCGGAAACACCTTACTGGTAGAAATAAAGGAAACATCTATGGTTATAATATCAACCAGCTCTCCAAGTTGTTGGGGAGTTACATACCTTACATTAGTTCTTTCTATTACAACTACGCGGGAGTCATTGCGCAGAGACCATTCTAATTGACCATAACCTACATCCAGGGCAAAAACCTTGGCTGCTCCATGTTTAAGAGCACAATCAGTATAACCCCCGGTAGATGCACCCACATCAAGTACAATCTGACCGGTAAAGTCAAGGTTAAAATCATGAATAGCTCCTTCGAGTTTAAACCCGCCGCGGCTTACATACTTGAGGCTGTTGGTTTTAACCACCAACTGGTCATCCTCATTAACATTGGTTCCTGCCTTATCTACTACATTGTCGTTTACTCGCACCTCACCAGCCAAAATCATGGCCCGGGCTTTTTCCCGACTGGGAGCTAAGCCTTTATTAACCAGTAGGGTGTCAATTCTAATTTTTGCCAAACTTAAGCAACCCCAATGCTCTGTTGTTAATGATATCCGGCCACCGGTTAACAATACTCTCCGTAATGGCATCAGCATTCAAATTTATATAATCAAAGAGCAGATCCACTTTCCCGTGTTCAATAAATTCATCAGGAATACCTGCCCGCAAAACTTCGGCTTCAATATTATTATCTTCCAGCAGCTCCACAACAGCACTGCCAAAACCACCATTAATACAGTTATCTTCAATAGTAACCAGGCGTTTGCAGGTTCGAGCTGTCTGCATAATAAGGTCTTCATCCAGCGGTTTGGCAAAACGGGCATTGATAAGTTTTACACTTATACCCTTGTCTGCCATTTGCGCAATGACATCTTTGCCAATGTTTACTCCTCGGCCAATAGCCATGATAGCCAAGTCTTTTCCTTCCTGAACAACATTACCTTTGCCTATTTCCAATTTATTTCTAAGTTCAGCAACTTCCACGCCTTCACCAACTCCGCGCGGGTACCTGATAGCAACCGGCCCATTAAGGTCCATGGCAGTATAAAACATATCCACTAATTCATTTTCATCAGTAGGAGCCATAATGGTAAGAT
>JBDKUD010000192.1:0-2725 GCA_039679805.1 Syntrophomonas sp.
TTAAATGTATTAAAAAACTTTGGGGAGATTAAACATGATAATTTACCCGGCAATTGATTTAAAAGATGGACAGTGTGTAAGACTTGTGCAGGGAAAGGCCGAGAATAAGACCGTATATTCTGACACCCCGGGTAAAGTGGCCCGTTCTTTTCAGGACCAGGGAGCAGAGTGGCTGCATGTTGTCGATCTGGATGGTGCTTTTAACGGCAGTCCCAAAAACATGAAAGCTATAAGTGATATTGCGGCTGCAATTGATATACCTTTTCAAGTAGGCGGAGGTCTCCGCACCCGGGAGGATGTGGAGAGGACTTTAATACTTGGTGCTGAACGGGTAATAATTGGAACCCGGGCAGTAAAGAGCCCTCAGTTTATTAAAGAACTGTTGGAACACTTTGGACCGGAAAGAATAGTACTGGGCCTGGATGCCCGGGATGGGATGGTAGCGGTAGAAGGCTGGCTGGAAGATTCCGGACTTAAGGCAATTGATTTTGGCAGACAAATGAAAGAATTAGGAATTGAGACCGCTATTTTTACTGATGTAGCCCGGGATGGGCTGTTGGGAGGACCTAATCTGACTGCTACCGGGGAACTGGCCCTTTTGACGGGATTAAATATAATTGCCTCCGGCGGGGTTTCCAGCATCGAGAATATCAAGGCTTTAAAAGAAATAGAGTCATTCGGAGTGTGTGGAGCAATTATTGGCAAAGCGTTGTATGATGGGAAGTTAACCCTGATAGAAGCTCTGCAGGCGGCAAATTTTCAGAATAGTTTATGATATAATCACTGGTAATAGATTTTAATTGTCACTATCGGCGGGAGGGAGGAAGGCTATGCTCGCCAAAAGAATCATCCCTTGTCTGGATGTTCATGACGGGAGGGTGGTAAAAGGAATAAACTTTGTGAACCTGCAGGATGCCGGAGACCCGGTAGAACTGGCAGCCTATTATTATAAAGAAGGTGCTGATGAACTGGTATTTCTGGACATCAGCGCTTCCTATGAACAACGTAAAACAATGGTAGAAGTAGTTAAAAACACGGCCCGGGAAGTATTTATCCCCTTTGCTGTGGGAGGCGGAATTCGTAATATCGATGATATTCGCACTATTCTTAAAGCTGGAGCAGATAAGATTTCTGTAAATTCTGCAGCTATTAAGGATCCTAGCCTCATAACGCAAGGAGCCAATAAGTTTGGCAGCCAGTGCATAGTGGTGGCAGTTGATGCCAGAATGGTTGGACCAGACCACTGGGAAGTATATATCAACGGGGGGAGAACTCCTACCGGAATTGATGCGCTGGAGTGGGTACACAGGGTGGAAAAACTGGGGGCTGGTGAAATTTTGCTTACCAGTATGGATAAGGATGGCACCAAAGATGGCTATGATATCCCGTTAACCCGAGCTGTCAGCCAGGCGGTAGGTATTCCGGTTATTGCTTCCGGAGGGGCGGGGAACCTGGAACATCTTTATGATGCTGTCCAGGACGGTCAGGCTGATGCGGTTCTATGTGCCTCAATTTTTCATTATCATGAATATACGGTCAGACGAGCAAAAGAATATCTGGCTGAAAAAGGAGTGCCGATAAGATTATGATAAATAATATTAAGTTCGATGATAAAGGGCTGGTTCCGGCAATAATACAGGATTGCCAAACCGGACAGGTATTAATGATGGCCTACATGAATGCAGAATCCCTGCAAAAAACGATGGAAACCGGTAATACATGGTTCTTTTCCCGCAGCCGGCAATCTTTATGGATGAAAGGTGAATCATCCGGACATGTTCAAAAAGTAAAGCAAATGCTATATGACTGTGATGAAGACACTCTGTTAATCCAGGTGGAACAGATAGGAGCCGCTTGTCACACTGGTCATTATTCATGTTTTTACCGGGATGCTGAAGGCAAGGAAATTGCCCCGGCTGTTTTTGACCCGGAAAAAGTGTATAAGCCTGACCAGGAAGGTCCGGGAATATTATACGAATTATATGATGTAATAATGGGTCGTCAGCAAAACCGGCCCGAAGGTGCGTATACTACTTATCTGTTTGATAAAGGAATTGATAAGATCCTGAAAAAGGTAGGAGAAGAAACCTCGGAAGTTATAATAGCCTCCAAAAATCGCGTAAAATCTGAAGTTGTTTATGAAGTCTCTGATTTATTTTATCATTTAATGGTCTTACTGGTGGAACAGGGAGTAGAACTGAGTGATATTTTTACCGAGCTAAGATCCCGGAGGTAAGTCATGAGACAGGGGACGGTTCCTTGACACACTTAAAAAGTGTGTCAAGGAACCGTCCCCTGTCTCACACTCGTTTTTATATTAATTTTGTTTCCAGGGTTGGACTTTCAAACGGTCGATTCGCATCCCTTCCATTCGAACCACCTCGAATTTAAGGTTATCCACAGTTATGGTATCACCTTCCACCGGGCGTTTACCCAATTTGCCCAGTATATATCCAGCCAGGGTGCTGTATTGTTCATCTTCATCATCCAGGCGCAGGCCAAAATTTTGAATGGCCTCATCAATAAACATTCGCCCGCTAACCAGTGTACTGCCATCATTTTGCACTACAATTTCAGGTTCTTCCTGATCAAACTCATCCTGGATGTCTCCGACCAGCTCTTCCAGTATGTTATCCATGGTAACAATACCCGAGGTTCCTCCATATTCATCAATAACAATGGCTAAGTGCTGATGCAGCCGCTGAAACTTTTGCAGGAGATGGTC
>JBDKUD010000358.1:0-8668 GCA_039679805.1 Syntrophomonas sp.
GGTTAAGGTTCAGGTGATCTCTGGATTACATGAGGTGGTGGACGATTTCAACAACGAGCCGAAGGACGTTTACATCGTCAACTACGACATTTTCAGCAACTATTTGGAAGAACTCTCTGACGTCCTGCCCCGGGCCATCATCTTCGACGAGTCGCATTATCTCAAGAATTCCAAGTCGAACCGGGGCAAAGCTGCGATGAAGCTGGTCGAAACAACCGCCGCTCCCATCGTCCTGATGCTTACTGGCACTCCGGTTTTGAATCGGCCCCGTGAATTGTGGCAGCAGCTGAAAATTATGGGAAGAGCTGCTGAATTTGGTTCTGAATGGAAATTTCTTAAACATTACTGTCAGGGAGAGAGTGGTGGGTTTGGCCAGGATTATGATGGAGCGCAAAATCTCGAGGAACTTAACAAGAGAATGCGGGCCACCTGCTTCATCCGGAGACTCAAGTGCAACGTGATGAAGGAACTCCCCGCAAAGCAGCGTTCTAACGTGGTGGTACAGATCGATAACCGGTCCGAGTATAATCGAGTCCTTAATGATTTTTGGGGTTGGATGGAGTCGCAAGGAAAGGGAGAAACTTCCAATAATGCTGAGAAGTTGACTCAAATTGAATATTTAAAACAGGCCGCGGCTCGTGGAAAATTAAGTGCCATCAAGCGATGGATTAGGGATTTTATGGAGTCCGGAGAAAAGTTAGTAGTTTTTGCTCACCATAAGGAAATTCAGAAATCTATTTTGGCAGAGTTTCCTACTGCAGCGCATATTTTTGGGGAAGATACTATGGCGGCGAGGCAGGTTAATGTGGACCGGTTCCAGACTGATCCAACCTGTCAGTTGATGGTAGCTTCTGTTAAGGCAGCTGGGGTAGGTCTTACTCTTACTGCAGCTTCTAACGTAGTGTTTTGTGAATTGGGTTGGACACCAGCTGAACATGATCAAGCTGAAGATCGGACTCATCGTATTGGACAAACTGAATCCGTAAATATTTATTATATGATTGCAACAGATACTATTGACGAAGATATTATGGAACTTCTCTTAGAAAAAAAGCGGGTTGTGGGAGAAGCTACTGATGGAGTTTACGTTGGGGAAGAGGTACCAGTCCAAATTTTGTCAGAAGTGATGAAAAGGCTTAAGGTACAATGGGCTGAACGGGGAAAGGTTTCCCATATAAATCAGGAATTGGTATTAGATTTGGATGAAGAAGAGATAGTTTCAAACACAAAATTAGTTCATGATTTTGAAGATTTATTTAAGAAGCAAAATACTACAAATCAGGATGAGGCTAGGGTGCAGGATAAAATTGGAGAATTAAATTATAAATTGGATTTTTCTTTGGATTTTCCGAATTCGTCCATGTCGGAGGAGTCTCTGGATCAAATTTTTGGTAAAGGACCAGGTAATTTAGATGATCCTGATTCATTATATAAGGATATTAGCATATAGTTCCGGGGTTTGCTTTTAATCTCTTAATAATCTCTGGGTGCGGAAATGAAAATTTAAATTTTAAATAGGTTTAAAATTAATAATGGGGGTATAAAATGGATATTAAATGTCCATATTGTGGAAATAAAAAAGCCATTATTTGGGTGTGGCTTTATAGAGTTTCAAGGGCATTTTCTTCTAAAAGTAGAAATATGCAAATTGTTTTTTGTTCTAGTTGTGATAGTTTTTTTGAACTTCGTACTAGAGAGATTTATACAACTGAAAAATTATGGAAAGATCGGAATTGAAATGTTTACACTTTTACTTCCCTTTTTGATGTTTATGGATCACGAAAACGGAGAACTCAGAGAGGATAGTTCCCTAATTTACACCACCGGTCTCAGGCCGGGAGTCATTCAAAAACACCCGGGTCTTCCTTTTGGTTAGGCTTTGGCCTAATATTACAATGCGGATCGGTTACGATAGCCGAGCGTGACTGGTAAACGATAGCCAGTATGATTGAGGCACGATAGCCCTCTCTCCAATTGGAGCTTCGGAAGTAAAGCGCGGTGGCGAAAGCATATGGGGAACTATCAGATGGGAACCCCTCTAAACCAGAATCCTTAAAGTCATTATGGACGCCGTAAGGTGGATGCAACAGACTGATAGCGCCGCGCCAAATTATCGCTGGATAGTACCGGAATAGAGTCCGGCTTAGACTGTTCGAAGCGGTGCCTGGCTAAGGCCAGGTTTGGAGAAAAGACGGGAACAACTCTACTATTCTGCGAAAATTAATAAATCTCATGGAACAAAAAGCATAACCCCGATCAAAGGAACTATCAATGCGCGGCTTTTATAGGATGGGTGTTCAGTGCATGAAAAACGAGCTTAATTATGGCACTCTATTTAGAACCGCAAATATTTATGGAGCCGATTTTTTGTTCCTGATCGGGAAGCGATTTAAGCGACAATCCTCTGATACTCTCCGTTCAGAGCGGCATATCCCGCTATTTGAATACCAAAATTTTGATGATTTTAACAATCACCGGCCTTGGGGATGTCCACTTATTGGGGTTGAGATGTGTCAAAACGCAACACCATTATCGCAATTTAAGCATCCACAGCGCGCTTGCTACTTATTGGGTGCAGAAGACAATGGTTTAACAAGAGAAGCTATTGAACGCTGTCAATACTTAATAATATTGCCCGGAGAGCATTCATTAAATGTAAGCGTGGCGGGTTCTATTGTAATGTACGATAGATTGATAAAGCAATAAACCCTTCACCGTCAGGGATATGTAGAGTGAAAGACGGTCGTGATAAGTGTGAAAATC
The DNA here is from genome assembly GCA_039679805.1 of Syntrophomonas sp. Taxonomy (GTDB): domain Bacteria; phylum Bacillota; class Syntrophomonadia; order Syntrophomonadales; family Syntrophomonadaceae; genus JBDKUD01. The sequence goes on from JBDKUD010000358.1 coordinate 2,764, forward strand.
CTTTGCCATCTGGGATGTAAATCGGATGGAATGCCTTCTAAATACTTAAACCACGGAGTCACCAATGAAAAGTCCCCGTGTAATTGCGGTACAGGTGTTAAATGAGATATAATCATAAATAAACCGACAAATATGAGCAGCAACCGCCCGGAGAAGGATAAGCAAAAAAAATTCCGGGCGGAATTAATATGATAAGATTGAAGCATATAATATTGTAAAAAATACGGGACAATTAGCGTGGTAATTACATTGAGTATAATATTTTAACAATATAAATGAAAAAATTAAATTTTGTATCTTATTGGGAGAATTGAGATGTTGACAGAAGAACAGGGAAATGAAGTTAAAAATGCAATTTTTGTGAGAGGTCGTACGTTTTCTGAAATAATGAAAGTTATTGATTCTCTTGTTGTAAAACAGGAGCCAGAAGTCTTGGCAGAGAACCTACGAAAAGGTGATTATTTTTATTCTCCATGTTCATCAGATGTACATTTTCCAGGAGAAATTTGTACACTTCCGGTTCATGAAAACTTACAAAAAATGGCTGAGGATAATTTATTTGTATATGATCATCGTGTAAAGGAATATACACTTGGAGATATTACTAACAACAATACTGATGATTTGATTTATAAGGTAAATGGATATGGTCAATGTGGTGATAGCGCTTGGATTCTCCGACCTATTCCTAAGTATGAAGCTGGAAAATCACTCGATAAGGAATGGGAGCACGTTGGGGTGTGGAGAAGGCCAGTGGGCACAGATGAAGGATTTTTGACTCATTCTGGAATGGTAAGTATTATCACAAAAAATATACCATTTATAATTGAATTTAATGTTGAATTAAATATTGATTACGGAAATCGCTGGATTCTCCGGCGCAAGAAAACACAATGGGTGGTTGGGGATTGGGTGTACTGTGATCATCAAAAAGTACATGGAATTTTTAAAGTCTTTTATATTGGAACAGAAGACGCAAAATGCGAACCTCTGGCAAAGGGGCCCCAGAGTTTAATTATCGTGCCCAAAGTTGCTCTTCGCCCCTTGACCAGCGCAGATTGGGTTGTTGAAATCATTCGGGGTGTCAAGGTGAGGGCGTATGAGGATCACAGGGGAAACATCTTGTGGGCGTCAAAAGGGTATTTATCTTCGGTTCTGCCTGCGGGACATAATGATTTTATGATCGCTTCTCGCGAAATCTGCAAACGTTCCGGTGTTCCAATCTGTCCCTTTGAAGTCAGCAGGGGCAATTTTGAGTACCCGGAGTGAAAGGATTCTAATTTGAGATTTTATATAAGAATAAGCGCGGTGGCAGTATAAATGCCAGCAGGGAAATCTACGACGGTAGAGTCCTGTGTTTTCGGTTAGGTTGAGGGAAAATATTACCGATACAAGCCCAAGAACACCAGCCGTAACGCTTGCCAGTATCGAATCTGGTCCGCGCTTATAATATTATATTTTAAAAAATTAAATTATGAATATTTAAAAAAGGTGGAAGCAAAATGAAAATGAAAATTGTTAGAATTCATGAAATGATTGAGGCACTATGTGAAATGACAAAAAGAATGGCGTTTATTCATCACGAACTAGAAGAATTAATACACAACAGAATCCGTACTATCATACCTCAGTTTGTTGAATATGAAGAAGAACCTGAATTAAGTGGTGGTGCGTTTGTCCATGAGATGGAAGAACTCGACATCCCTATCGGTTCCCCGACGCTAAAGCAAACCATGACGCCCGAACAGGCATATGCAAAACTCAAGTTATTTACTGGTAAATGTGCCGATGTTCGCGAGATCATAGAGGCGTATGTAAAGGCGAATGGGTACAATGGACTGGTAAATCAAAGAAGGGATTGTTGTTGTGATGTTGATAACGATGGATTGATGACATGTGGTATACGTTGTGATAAATGTCAACCCGCTTATTACCACAAAGCCACCACTGACCATGAGGCTGGCTGGTATACCGATAAACCGGAAGGGAAATAGTTATGTGTGATTGCTACAACCACAAATGCGAAGTTTGCGAAACCACGATGCCATTTTATATTGCTGATTTTGAATATCCACGGAGTGCATTTAAGATATGGTGTCATAGGCATGTAAAACAAGCCCCTAAGGGAGCCGTTATATTTAAGTTTCATCCCAAAGGAAGTTCTACCAGTAAAGTACCGAAGAATGAAAAATGGGCGGTGGTTGGCCCCAATGTCGGATTACAACTCGGAAATCACCCGAATGTAGCGGCGGATTGGGATGAAACCATAAAGGGAAAATAGCCATGTCGAATAATATAGAATTCATAGCAGAGCAATTCAAAGACCACATCGTTTCTGAGCACGAACAACACGGCTCGGATATTGAGCTTTTGGTATGGCAAAAGCCCAACACTTTTATATACAAGGTAACTTATCTCTGTCACAAAAATGTCCTGTTTATTTCGGGTGACATCGGAGAAGCAGTTTTTAAATGGTCCTATCCTATTGGCTTGAAAGCCATATCTGAATGCAATATTGATTATTTCATGGAGAAGTGCGAGGCGTCAGAGGGCGGTAGATATTGGCGCGAATGGGATTACAGTGTTGCGTTGAAATGTATTGTCGATCACTTTCGGAACAGTGACAAAAAGGGCCGCGCAAACCTGTTTCATGAATTTCGTAATAGTTTCGGATTTACATGTCTCAACTCGCGAGAAGAATGGGTAAATTTAGGCGACAATAGAGAAGAATTTTTCGGGCGCGACGCATGGGAATGGATATACGGCATCGGAGATGTGTATCCGTTGCGTGCGCAAGCATGGCTGACCGGGTTGAAGATGGCATTTGAGCAGATAGGAATTAATAATGCGCCCCAGAACCAAAATCCAATCCAGATATAACATAATACTGAAAGAAATCCGCACAGACGCACGGAGTACGGATACTACGCCGATGGATAAAACGAGCCTGGAGTAAAGCCCGGCGACGGGAAAGGGAGAATAAAAATGAATGAATCTTTAGTGCTTGGATGTAATCCATTCCAAGATGATTACGGGGATGATTACAATACACTCCTGAATGATAAAATTATAAAAGCAAGAAAGCAACACAAATGTCATATGTGCGAGGGTAGTATTAAGACTGGAGATATCGCACGCTCCATGAATATTGTTGTCGATGAGAAAATTTAAACTTATTATTGGTGTGAAAAATGTTGCCGTGCTATGAAAAATATAACAATGATGATGGAGAAGTAAATGCAAAATAATAGAATAGAAAGAATAAAGGAGTATAATCATGTGTGAACACGGAAATGAAATTATGTTGGATTTGACTATTCCGGCATATTTAAGTCATACCGGAAGAGGATTTATAAAGTCTTGCGGGATAGACGCATGTATTGCACCTATAGTTAAAGCTCTGAACGATGGAGGAATTTATACAATTACATCATGTTGTGGTCATGGCAAAGAACCCGGAAGTATTTTGTTGGCTGATGGATATGAAATTTTAATTATTGCACCCGAATCATTACAAAATAACACTTTTCCGACATCTAAAGAATTTAAAGTCAATATAAAAAAACAGTGAAGATATTAAAAGTGTGGAAAATCTATACATTATGATAAAAATAAAAAGGATAAAATCAATCAAATATGAAAATTATATTTTGCAATGAATTACCACAATGGATAATATCAAGTGATATTGCCGCGTATCATCCAAATACAAAAACAATTTATATAAAGAAACACCTTGGGATTAAAATAACTATAAAAATTTTATTTCATGAATTTAAACATTATTTTGGATTTAATGGAAAAGAAAATAGACAATGAATGATTTAATAGTCTCCGGAAAAATTTTTATGGCAGTATAGTAGTTTTTTGTTTTTGTAATTTACAGAAATTACACATTTAATAACAAAGGGAGTAGAAAAATGCAAAACACAGAGATGGAACTTGCGACCGATGGTACTCAAAATGCAATTGATGAGTTGCGTCAATATTTCACAAGTAAGCAGAATGAGTATGACGCCGGTGAATTTAAAGGATTAGCGTATTATCTGGAAAATCTTTCCATTCTTGAAATCACTATAAAAAAATTGAATGATGAATTAAAAGAAGTCGATAACCTCCGCAATACTGCTCGTAATTGGGAGGAAACCGCAAAACAATATTGCAAAAATGCTGATTATTGGAGAGAAAGAGCGGAAAAGGATACAAATAATGAATAACAAAATAATTGGGGTGTTTTACCCCATAATGGATGATTTTATTGAAAAGAGTGTTTATGAGTTTGTGCGTTCCCCAGATAGTCGCAGCCTTCAAAATATGGAAGGCCATAAAGCCCGAACCATAAAATACCCAAATACCAGAAGAAATGATCCGTGTCCTTGTGGATCTGGTAAGAAATTTAAACGATGTTGTATTAATAAGGTGGAGGCTTCCGATGGCACAAACTGAACTTATGCTACGGTTATTGTATAATAACAAGATTGTGGGATATGAATTTATTGATAATGGCATGCATTTTCAAAGTGAAAATATTGATCATCTGGAAACATGTTCATTTGAGAATTGCCCAAATCGGCGTTTTGTTTTATGGGATTCCTTTGAACTTGGCGTGAAGGTTGGAAAAAAATTGGTTTTTTGAGGGTGATATATGCGAAGAGGAAGATTCTGGATATAAAGCAATCTTTCGATTTTATTATGAACATGGAGCATTTTATATAGAATACGAAGATGCAGACGCTTATCCGCTGGACGAAATTTTAAATGGAAACGGGGAATGGGATTATCCGGTGAAAGTTCCGGTGAAAGTTATTGGCAACATTCACGAGGAGGAAGTATGAACAAGCCTAAAATAGTCTGTCTCAGTGGATCATCTCGTTTTATTGATATAATGGCGGTGTGTGGATGGTTAATTGAACGAGATGAAAATGCAATAGTCGTGGGGGTTGCATTTATTGCCAACTTGGTATCCCAATATTCCGAAGCATCATCTTGCTGAATCTGAAAACTGCGCAAACCGAATGGACGAACTGCACCTGCGTAAAATAGATTTATGCGATGAAATATTTGTGGTTGACGTAGAGCATTATGTTGGAGAAAGCACGGCAAGAGAAATTGTATATGCGAAAGACAAGAATAAGCCGATACGGTGGTTTACATCCGATCCTGTTGGTATAGAAGTCTGGAAAATGATACAGGAGGAATTATGACCGGCCAGATACGCGCTATTATTATCACAGGCATATTGTTCTTGGTTGCCCTGTTCTGTGGCATTTACTTGGGGTGCCTTGTCTATACCGAATACACCGCATGGGATCAGCACCAAGTTGAGCAGCGGGTGAGCGCGATAATTCAGAGAGCGGATGATGAGGCAAAAACGATACGCGCCATAGCAACTGGAATATCCCCAGCCGATACTGTTACCGGTTGGGACGCATCAATAGACACAGTTGATGTAAGATATGTGCCTTCCGGTTATAACTATTGGGTTCACGATAAGCATGGATGGAGGGCGGCAAGATGACTCGTATAGAATTAATATTCCTATCTTTTATTGCTATATTTGTACTTTTGTTTACGATAACACCACGTTATCGAGTAATGCATTATGAAACAAAAACCATAGGAACTATGTATGGTTTTGAGGGGAAAACATGGATTTTTGGAAAATGGAATGTGATAGGGTTTGGCGCTAAAAGCAAGGAAGATGCGTACTGGTGGATTAAAAACCAGAAAGGGCTTAAATTTATCGAAAAGCCGCGCGCTGAATGCGCACACATATCCAGGGTGGTAAGATGAGTTATCCGACACATCACGGCGATCTGTTTGCATCACAGTTTCAGGGTGATGATGCGTTTGGAATTAGTGGAACGCTGATTCTCGCTGATGTATGGACTATTCTCGATAATCT
>JBDKUD010000031.1:0-5713 GCA_039679805.1 Syntrophomonas sp.
TAAATTTAAAAGAATCAGTAACCTGATAATATACTACGGTATCAATCATCATGGTTACATTGTCTTTGGTAATTACCGGCTGGGGAGGAAAATCCACTACTTGTTCCCGCATATCAACTATAGCCCGGAAACGGTCAACAAACGGAATAACGACATTTATGCCTTTTTCGGCAGTTTTGTGAAATTTGCCCAACCTCTCAACTATACCTACAGTAGCCTGCTGAATAATCTTAATTGATGAGAAGGCAACCAAAATCACAAAAATAACAACGATAAAATCGACAATAATACCTAACATTCTAACACTCCCTTATTTTTTTATTTAGGGAAAAACCCATTGAGTTGCGATTATCTTTAATTTGATTTAATTACCACTAGCTTTACTCCGTCAATAGCTGTTACAATTACACGCTTACCAGTATCAATTTCTTGCGATGATACTGCTGTCCAGACTTCGCCATTTACTTTAACTTGCCCGTATTCCAGGGGCGCTAGTTCAGATAGGGTGATACCATGCTGACCAATCAATGCATTTACATTGCTAACGGTATCATTGGTTTTAATAAATTTTAAAACCAATGGGCGAGTAAATACGATAAATATCGTTGTTAACAGGGCGAAAACCAGCAGCTGAGCTTCCAATTTTACAAACCAGCCCAGTGATACTCCTAAAGCTACCAGTAAAGCTGAAATACTAAGCCACAAAAACCAGAATCCGGCAGAAAAAATTTCAATTGCTCCTGTTACAACTGCTACTAGAATCCATTGCAGTGATGACATTGAATATAAAACCTCCTCTCCCGAATAAATAGTTCATCATAATTAGTATTCTATATAGTTTTAATATACCACAATTCATAATTAACCGATTAGGAAAAACATGTAATTGATAACGAATTGTGTAATCAATTGTAGAAACCATGGTGAGTGTACTATAATATGATTAAACTGAATAATACTCCGATTCAGAAAAACCTAAAGCTTAGGCAATGGTCTCTGAACGATAGGGTATACAGGGAAACCTGTATGCCTCCCATTTGGCAAGGAGTCATTTTTATTGAAGAAATTTATTAATGACACCTTCTTGGCAAGGTGTCATTTTTTTGTGGGAGGTAAATATTATGGCGGAAAAAGAAAAAATAGCAGAGAAGTTAAAAGAATTGGCTCCACAGGGCAAATTAAGCTGTACTAAAGCTCACAAGCTAGCCGAGGAACTGGAGGTTACCCCCCGGGAATTAGGAGAAATATGCAACGAGTTAAAAATTAAAATTTTTGCCTGTGAGCTTGGTTGCTTCTAATATAATTGAAACGTGTTTCGGTTAATTTTTAGCTGTATTTAGTACAAGTTCTGTTTGTAAAGTTCAGAGATAAAGAGAATAAAGATTGGGGAAAGGGTGATTAGCATGCTGGATACTCATAACCGGGACATAAATTACCTGCGCGTATCTGTAACCGATAGGTGTAATTTACGCTGTCGGTATTGCATGCCTGAAGAGGGTATCGGTAAACTTGAACATGGCGACATTTTGAGCTTTGAAGATATTACAAGATTAATGAAAGTAGCCGTTGGGGTTGGTATTCGCAAAATCAGACTCACCGGTGGTGAACCACTGGTCCGGAAAAATATTACCCGGCTGGTTGGTTGTATTCATGAACTGCCGGAAATAGATGATATTGCCATAACCACCAATGGAGTTTTGTTTGCTGGTATGGCAGATGAACTAAAAGCCGCCGGATTAGACCGGGTGAATTTCAGCCTGGATACCATGGTAGCTGAAAAATTTAAATATATTACCCGCCGGGATGATTTGACAGAAGTGAAGCAGGCTATTTTTAAAGCCGTGGAATTAGGAATGGATCCGGTCAAAATAAATACGGTGGTAATAAAAGGGTTTAATGATAATGAACTTCTCGATTTTGCCGAACTGGCATATAGTTATCCATTGCATATAAGGTTTATTGAATTTATGCCTATTGGCGACTTGTTATTCTGGGAGAAAGACCGTATTGTTACTACTGAGCAGATTAAAGAAAAGATTGAACAAAAGTACCAGTTGACCCCGGCCAAGTTTATTAAAGGGAATGGCCCGGCCAAATATTTTACTATTAAAGGTGGTCAAGGCTCGGTGGGATTTATCAGTCCTATGAGCAATCACTTTTGTTCAGAATGCAACCGTTTGCGGATGACTGCGGAAGGAAAATTACGGGGCTGTTTATATGACAAACGGGAAATCGATTTAAAAACCGCTTTGGATAATAATGCGAGGGATGAGGATTTAAGACAACTTTTTATTAAGGCGGTTAATCTTAAGCCTTCTGAGCATCATATGGATGATGGCTGGGGTGAGGACAACCAGCGCAAAATGTACCAGATAGGGGGCTAAACCAGGTTGGAATTTACGCATATTAATGAACAGGGATATGCCCGTATGGTGGATGTGAGTGAGAAACAGGATACGGAGAGGGTAGCCATTGCTCAAGCGGTGGTTCGTATGCAAGCAGAGACTCTGCAGGCCATAAAAAACGGGGCTATTAAAAAAGGGGATGTCCTGGCTGTAGCTCAGGTGGCAGGCATAATGGGGGCCAAACAAACCTCCAGCTTAATTCCTATGTGCCATCCTCTCATGTTGACCGGTATTGATTTGAAATTTGAATTAGATGAGGAAAATTCTCAAATATTTATTTATGGAACGGTGAAAACTACCGGTAAGACTGGTGTGGAAATGGAAGCTATTTCAGCTGTTACCATTGCGGCTGTAACCATATATGATATGGCCAAGGCTGTTGACCGGTGGATGGAAATCGGGGAGATAAAATTGCTGGAGAAACTGGGTGGAAAAAGCGGTCACGTGATTAGACCGGAGAGTAAGTAATTAAACACAGGCGGCTGCGCCGCACATAGATTTTATTTGGATTAACACAGATGAAATATATATAATTAATAGTTGGGGGTGGACTAGCAGAAGTAATGATTTAAGCGAAATCATCTTCTGTCATGGATACCCCCATAATTGTTTTAATGAAAATGGGCTTTGAATCTGTGTCAATCATAGATAATCTGTGTACGAGCAAAGTGAGTCCGTGTTGAATAGGAGGAAAAACACATGCAGAAGGGTAGTCTTTATTCGATTTGTATTGCTCCGGAGAGGGGGCAGCTAAAAAAAGAAGTGGCAGAAGCTAATGTTATTGAGGATTTTGGCATTGAAAACGACGGCCATGCCGGAGAATGGGGAAGGCAAATTACCTGCCTTAATTGGGGAAGTGTAGAAAAAGTTAATCGGGAAAAGAATATGAATGTCGGACCTGGACAATTTGCTGAGAATCTTTTAATTGAAGGTATTGATGACCTGGTTAGTGTAGGCCTGGGCGGAAAGCTGAAAATTGGGACGGATGTTATTTTACAGGTATCGCAAATAGGTAAGGAAGATCATCCCAGTGTTGTGACCCGGACTCTAGGGGTTACTCTATTACCATATGAGGGACTCTTTTGTCGTGCGATTAAGGGCGGCAAAATTAAAAAAGGTGATGCTGTAGAGGTGATAGATTAATGTTTAAAACTGGAATATTAATATTGAGTGACAAAGGTTCCCGGGGAGAACGGGTAGACTTAAGCGGACAGCAAATACGAGATATGCTTACGTCTGATTATAGTTTTGACTATTATGAGATGATACCGGATGAAAAAGATATTATTATTGAAAAAATGATTGCTGCCTGTGATGAACTGGGTCTGGATTTATTGCTGACTTCTGGAGGCACCGGGTTTTCATCTCGTGATGTGACCCCGGATGCTACGCTGGCAGTTATAGAAAAACTGGTACCCGGGATTCCTGAAGCAATCCGTTACTATGGACTGCAGAAAACACCTAAAGCCATGTTGTCCCGGGCGGTTGCTGGGATTAGAGGCAAGACCCTCATAATCAACCTGCCTGGTAGTGTAAAAGGTGTTCGTGAATCGCTGGAAGCAATACTTCCCGCACTTGGGCATGGACTGGATATTATAAGCGGTTCCAGTAATGAATGCGGACAGCAATAATTACAAGAAACCGTGTTATTTGAAGGTATAAAAAGAAAATCTCAGGAGCATACTATAAATTGAAAATATTTGGCTAATTTAACGGGTATTCTGATTTGAATACTTGGACGGTGTTGCCTAATATTATAAATAAATATTAGCACTCACTTTAAATGAGTGCTAATAACAACAAATGAAGGGGGTATACCTGTGAAGATTCAACCATTGGGTGATCGTTTGGTAGTTAAAGTTGTAGAAGTAATGGAAGAAAAAACCAAAAGCGGGCTGTATGTTCCTGATACAGCTAAGGAAAAACCTCAAGAAGCCGATGTGCTGGCAGTAGGCCCCGGTGCATTAAATGAAAAGGGTGAAAGAATTCCCATGCAATTAGCAGTGGGAGATAAAGTTATCTTTTCAAAATATGCTGGTACCGAAGTTAAAATTGATGGTGAAGAGTACCTGATCATGTCAGAAAGAGATATTCTGGGTAAAATCAACTAACTGAAAAAAGGAGGATACATAGATGATGTCCAAAGAAATAAAATTCGGCGAAGATGCCAGACGTTCTCTGGAAAGAGGTATGGATGCCCTGGCTAACACAGTTAAGGTAACCCTGGGACCTAAAGGCAGAAATGTTGTCTTAGATAGAAAGTTCGGATCTCCTACTATTACTAATGACGGTGTAACTATTGCCAGAGATATCGACCTGGAAGATCCTTGGGAGAACCTGGGATGCCAGCTGGTTAAAGAAGTTGCCACCAAGACTAATGATGTTGCCGGTGACGGAACAACTACCGCTACTGTTTTGGCTCAGGCTATGATAAAAGAAGGCTTAAAGAATGTGGCTGCCGGTGCCAATCCCATGATTATGAAAAGAGGCATTGAGAAGGCAGTTAAGTCAATCGTAGGTGAGCTTCAGTCATTCAGCAAACCAGTTGAATCCAAAGAATCAATTGCTCAGGTAGCAGCTATTTCTGCCAGTGATACAGAAATCGGAAATTTAATTGCCGATGCTATGGAAAAAGTTGGCAGAGACGGTGTTATTACGGTTGAAGAGTCCCAGTCAGTAGGTACTTCATTGGAAGTAGTTGAAGGAATGAGCTTTGACCGGGGCTATATTTCTCCTTATATGATTACTGATACTGAAAAAATGGAAGCTGTACTTGATGAACCTTACATCCTGATCAGCGATAAAAAGATATCTGCTATTAGCGAAATATTACCGGTTCTCGAAAAAGTTGTCCAAACCGGAAAAGCCATGTTATTGATTACTGAAGAAATTGAAGGCGAAGCCCTGGCAACTCTGGTAGTTAATAAGCTCAGAGGGACCTTTACCTGTGTAGCTGTAAAAGCTCCCGCATTTGGCGATAGAAGAAAAGCTATGCTGGAGGATATAGCTGTTCTGACTAAAGGACAGGTAGCATCCGAAGACGTAGGTATTAAGCTGGAAAACGTTACCCTGGAAATGCTGGGCAGAGCTGACAAAGTAGTCGTTAAGAAAGACGAGACTATTATTATAGATGGTGCTGGTTCTGAAGAAGATGTTAAAGCCCGTATTGCCAACATCAAAAAACAGTTGGAAGAAACTGATTCCGAATATGATAAAGAAAAACTCCAGGAGAGAATGGCCAAGTTATCAGGTGGTGTAGCTGTAATCCAAGTAGGAGCAGCAACCGAAACTGAGTTAAAAGAGAAGAA
>JBDKUD010000009.1:0-24540 GCA_039679805.1 Syntrophomonas sp.
TGTCTGCGGAACTACGTAATGTTAAGGAATTAAATGATGCAATAGTGGAATCATCTTATGACGGACTGGTTGTAACCGATTGTAAAGGAAGTATTTTAAGGTACAATAAGGCGTTCGAGCGACTAGCGGGTATAGATTCACATGAATATCTGGGACGCAGTGTGGAGGACATTAGAGAGGATAAAATTATTTCTGATCCTGTAACTACCCATGTTCTGGAGGAAAAGAAATCTATTACGATAATGCAGGAAAGCAAGTTGGGTAAGCATCTCTTAACTACGGGAACTCCGATATTTGATGAACAGGGAGAAATAACAAGGGTTGTATGTAATACAAGAGATATAACTGAGCTAAATTTATTAAGGCAAAAACTTGAAAAGGTTAAAAATCTTACTCAACACTATGAAAGCCAAATTCGTACCTTGAAGATGCAGTATACAGGTAATGAAAAAATGGTAATTACCTCCGGCAAGATGAAGGATCTGATAGATATGGTTATAAGAGTGGCAGCATTTGAGGCTACCGTATTAATAACCGGTGAATCAGGCACTGGTAAGGAATTAATTGCTGAGATAATACATGCTAATAGTTTACGTAATAATAAACCTTTCATTAAGGTGAACTGTGGGGCTATTCCGGAAAATCTATTGGAATCAGAATTGTTTGGATACGAGGGTGGAGCTTTCACAGGAGCCAAAAAGCAAGGGAAATCAGGATATATTGAAATGGCGGAAGGAGGCACTTTGTTTTTAGATGAGATTGCTGAATTGCCGTTAAATTTACAGGTGAAACTTCTGCGCTTTTTACAGAACAAAGAAATTATTAGGGTTGGGGGAGAAAGTTTTAAAAAAATTGATGTTCGCATTGTAGCTGCTACCAACCGAGATCTTTCAGAAATGGTAGAGAATAAGCAATTCCGTGATGATCTTTATTACAGATTGAATGTAGTACCTGTAAATATTACGCCTCTACGCAATAGGAAGGAAGATATCCCAGCACTTGTAGCTCATTTCCTGCAGATATTTAACCGTAAATACAAAATGCATAAAAGGATAGCTCCGGGAGTAATAAATATTTTCATGCAATATGATTGGCCTGGTAATGTCAGGGAACTGGAAAACCTTATTGAGCGATTAGTGGTTATTACACTTAATAAAATAATTAATATAGAAGATCTGCCTCCTCATATGAGCGATATAAGAGAAGATCTGGCTCCCCAAACGAGGGATACAATAGAAGATCTGCCTCCCCAAACAGGGGATACAATAGAAAATTTGTCTCCCCAAACGAGGGATACATCGGATGTTAGTTCTCCGTATATAAAAGTTTCGGGTATAATTCCGTTAAAAGTTGCTATAGAAAGTGTTGAGAAACAGCTATTGGAAAAAGTTTATGCTAAAAATGGTACTACTAGAGAGATTGCGGAGGAGTTAAAAGTAGATGCTTCAACTATAGTAAGAAAGGCAGCCAAATATAATATTGCGCAAATAAAAAGCGGTAAAGCTATAGTCAAATAACAAACTTATATCTCAAATGTCCAACGCTGGTAGTAAGCTAAACGTTGGAGAATTGCAATTGTAACGCAGGACTAGATCCAGACTATAATCCTGTCCTATAGCCTTAACATGTACGTTTCGGTTTGCTGGTAAACTTATGCAGATTCTAAGCGAACTACTGTAACCTGTTTGTCATAATAGTGTAGTATCTAATGATCAAAATGATTACATAAATCAACACTAAAGGTCTTAAAATTTCTAAGTATAAAGAATAATTATAACAACAATAAAAATGATTGATAGTTAGTAACTTTCACAAAAACTATTACAATTGAATTTTTGCCTACCAGGCATACAGATGCAGTTATGCTCCCAGGACGGGTATATTTTAACCAATTATATATTATAGATAATGTCGAATCAATCACTGTAAAAATTACTAAAAAACCGAAACCGTATGTATGTTAAAATGAACCCATTTATGTGAAATCTATAACACACACTCACACTTTTGATTTCTCTAGTATTTATTGATATTTATCACAGTTATTAATTACATCAATGTTGGTATGAATTTTGCTACATTAAAAGACTAACATCTGAACTATAAATATACGAGTCTCTAGCAATGGAGGACAACTTGCAGCAAGATAAATAAAAAAAGAGGTGAGAAAATTGACAATAAAGGAATCCACTGCAACCATGGCAAAACGGGGCCTAGTTATGGTAGTTACAGGCAACGGCAAAGGTAAAACAACATCTGTATTTGGTCAAACCTTGAGAGCTATTGGACAGGGATACCGCGTATGCATGATTCAATTTATGAAAGGGCGAAAATATGGCGAGGTCTTGGCAGCTGAAAAATACCTGCCCAATTTCACATACTTTCAATTTGGACTGGATAGTTTTGTCATGCGGGATAACCCTGCTCCGATTGACATCGATCTTGCGCAGCAAGGCCTCGAAAAGGCGAAGGAAGCTATTAACAGTGGGGAGTTTGACATGGTTATCCTGGATGAGTTAAATGTCGCAGTATACTTCAATCTCGTATCCAAGGAAGAAGTACTTCAAATGGTTCAAAGCAAACCATCTGATTTGGATATAATACTGACCGGCAGGTATGCTTTTGAAGAACTGATAGAAACAGCCGACATGGTCAGTGAAGTAAAAGAAATCAAACATCATTATGCTGCCGGCATAAAAGACCGGGCTGGCATTGAATACTAGGTATTTAGCAATCAAATGTTATGTAGCGACAACAGTTGAATACTAGCATAGTTTAATTTAAGGAGGGTTTACCAATTGTTTACAGAAGATGTATTAAGCCAATCTAGTTCACTGAGAAAAAAATGGGAAGACGAGGTAAAAAGAATAGTCGCCAAGCATGCTGACCAGAAAGCTGAATGGACTACCGTCTCCGACCTGCCGATTAAGAGGATTTATGGTCCTGAAGACATCAAGGACATGGACTTTGCAAGGGATATCGCTTATCCCGGGCAGTACCCATATCTGCGCGGCAATCAACCTAGCGGTTATCGCGGCAAATACTGGACTTTCAGAATGTTTGCCGGAATGGGCGACGCAGCAGAAACCAACGCACGCTGGCATTATCTGCTGTCAACAGGCCAAACCGGCTTAAGCACGGCTTTTGATTTTCCGACTCTAATGGGATATGACACTGATTCTCCCAAGGCCACAGGCGAATGCGGCAAATGCGGTGTTGCCATCGATACCATTGATGATTTTATGACCTTGGTCGATGGCATTCCCATGGACAAAATAACTACTTCCATGACCATCAATCCTCCGGCAACTGCTATTTGGGCCATGTACCTGGCTGCTGGCGAATTAAAGGGAATACCCTTGAGCAAGCTGGGTGGAACAATCCAGAATGATATGTTAAAAGAGTTTATTGCCCAGAAGACCTTGATGTGCCCACCAGATGCGTCAGTTAAACTCATAAGCGATACAGTTGAGTTTGGAACCAAATATGTTCCCAGATGGAATACCATCAGTATAAGCGGTTACCACATCAGAGAAGCAGGCGCCACGGCTGTACAGGAACTTGCTTTTACTCTCCGTGATGGTATGGAATATGTTGAAGACGTTATTAAACGCAAAGGCTTGGATGTTGACTCATTTGCTCCGAGACTGTCATTCTTCTTTAACTCGCATATCGACTTCTTCGAAGAGATTTGCAAGATGCGTGCAGCTCGCCGGATTTGGGCCAAAGCCATGAAAGAACGTTATCATGCCAAGGATCCAAGATCGTGGTGGATGCGTTTCCATACCCAGACTGCTGGATGTTCACTGACTGCCCAACAGCCTTATAACAATGTAGTAAGAACTGCTGTTGAAGCCCTGGCCGGAGTTCCGGGAGGAACACAATCCCTGCACACTAATTCTCTGGATGAGGTTTTATGTCTGCCTTCCGATCATGCCGTACAGATAGCTCTGAGAACTCAGCAAATTATAGCTGACGAAACTGGTGTAGCCAATACTATTGATCCGCTGGCTGGCTCCTATTTCATAGAATCCTTAACCAATGAAATGGAAGAGAAAGCTTGGGAATATATCCATAAGATAGATGATATGGGCGGAATGGTTAAGGCCATTGAAGCCGGCTTCCCGCAGTTGGAAATTTCCGATGCTGCTTATAAATTCCAGCAGCAAATTGATGCCGGGGAAAAGGTCATGATTGGCGTCAATAAGTATATCACTGAAGAAGATGTTGATATTCCATTAGTGGAAATCGATGATTCCATTGAAGCTAAGCAAATTAAACATCTGCACGAGGTAAAACGGACCAGGGATAACAAATTGGTTGCGGAGTGCCTGAAGAATCTTAAAGAGTGCTGCAAGAGGGGCGACAATGTAATGCCGTTCTGTATTGAGGCGGTTAAGGCTCATACCACTATGCAGGAAATATGCGATGTTTATCGTGATGTATTCGGTGAATATCATGACCCTGGAATTTACTAGGATTATACTAATAAACGGTTGAGGAGGAAATGTAATAATGTCAGATGATAGAAAAATACGTATTTTGATCGCCAAACCTGGTTTGGATGGACATGACCGGGGTGCAAAAGTTCTGGCCAGATGTTTTAGGGATGCCGGCTATGAAGTTATCTATACTGGTTGCCACCAAACTCCTGAACAAATCGCTGCCGGTGCCATTCAGGAGGATGTTGATGTTGTTGGCCTAAGCTGTCTGTCAGGTGCCCATAAGTATCTATATCCCAAAGTGGTTGAGCTTTTACGGGAACAGAATGCCGATGACATTGCTGTAATCGGCGGAGGAATTATACCTGAAAAAGATATACAACCTCTATTGGATGCAGGTTTGAAGGGAATTTTCACCCCTGGTTCAAGACTGGATGATATCGTAGCTTGGATTAACGAAAATATTCATCCAAGGGCGTGATGATATGAAAGATTTAGCTGAGAAAGCAATGGCGGGGGACGTTCGTTCGGCCTCCCGCCTCATTAGGAGAATGGAAGACAATTTACCCGGTACGGAACAAGAAATTAAACGGCTCTTCCCATTTACTGGCAAAGCTCATGTTATAGGGATTACCGGATCTCCGGGAGCAGGCAAGAGTACGCTGACTGATGAGATGACGGCCGCATATCGGAAAAAAGGCCAAACTGTTGGTGTACTGGCAGTAGACCCCACCAGCCCTTTTACCGGCGGAGCATTGCTGGGGGACAGGATCCGTATGCAGCGTCATGCTGAAGACAGTGGCGTTTTCCTGCGTAGTCTGGCAACCCGCGGAGCCATGGGCGGACTATCCCAAGCAGTCGGCAACGCCATCCACGTGATGGATGCTATGGGAAAAGATAAAATCATAGTGGAAACAGTCGGAGTTGGACAACAAGAGGTGGAAATAATAAATCACGCTCATACCGTATTAGTTGTGTTGGTACCCGGCATGGGTGATGATGTACAGGCTATAAAGGCTGGTCTGATGGAGATAGCTGATATATTTGTTATTAATAAGGCTGATCGTGATGGTGCCGCCAAGCTCAAAAAGGAAACATCGAGTATGCTGCAAATGGGGAAATGGGATGACGGCTGGGTTCCTCCCATTGTTGAAGTTGAGAACGTGGCCAATCCGCTTACCTTTTCCGGAAGCGTCCAAGCTCTGACTGATAAAATCGATGAGCATTATCAGTTTTTAAAAACCAGCAATCTTTTAGCTACCCGCAGACATCGCAAGGCGGCGGTGGAATTTAAAGAGTCTCTGCAAGCTGCTATTCTTGAACCGATTATTAAAGAACTGGCACAAAGCGGAGAGACGGAGAAAATGATCCAAAAAATAATGACCAAAGAGTTGGATCCTTATTCTGCAGCTGAACTGGTGTCAGAAAAATATTTGTATGGGCAGGAACTCAAAAAGGCCTTGTAATTACCGAGAACCATTCTGCTGAGGAGTGTTAAGTATGGGGAACAATCCAATAAGAGTGCTGCTGGCTAAAACCGGCTTGGACGCTAATGGTAAGGAAATTCGTCTGCTGGCCCGCGGATTGAAGGATGAGTACGGTATGGAGGTATTTTTCACCGGCTTATACCGTTCATTAGAGGAGATAGTTGATATAGCCCTGCAGGAAGATGTCGATGTCGTGGGGCTTGGCGTTGATAATGGCCATGAAATGCAGCTGTTTCCGCGACTGCGGGAATTGTTGGACGCCGAGGGTGCCCGGAAAGTTTTTCTTATTGGCGGGGGTGCTATCCCTAAAGTGCATAGGACTTCTCTAAAGGAATCCGGAATTGTGATGGAGATATACGGCCCGGGTACTTCGGCTAAAACTATAGCCGAGGACCTGCGGCAAATAACAGCCGCTGAATAACCTGGATAAATGCGTTTCGGCAGGTGTAAATTAAGAAAACCTATACAAACAATATAATTGCAGCCAATTAATAGGAGGAAATGGCGTTGGATGAGCCTTTATTAATGCATATAAACAACAATGTATTCCTAAGGGACCAAACGCTGTTTATAGTAGATCGCCGGTACCTTCCCGCCCAGATAGTCGAGCTGGTTTGCAATGACTATGAAGATGTTGCCCAGGCTATCGAGAAAATGGCGGTTCAAGGTGCCGGCGATATTGCTGTTACAGCTGCGTATGGACTTTATTTGGCTGCCGTTCATATTGAAAATCATTTGCAATGTAATACTGAGGAAACCAGGCAATTATTACTGACTGCCAGTAATCGATTGATCGCTACCAGACCCACCGGTTTCCATCTAAAAGCCTTGCTTGCAAAGATGATGGCCGGGATTAACTGGGAAGAAGCCAGGTGCTCCGGTCAATTGCTGGCCGGTATAAATCAAACCATAAGCAAACAGCAGCTTTGCTCAGAATTAACCGGTAAATGGGGCAATACAATTCTGGAAGATGGTGATTGTATTCTTACCCACTGTTTCCCTGGCGCCGGATTATTGTATATGCTCAAAGCGGCGAAGGAGCAAAAAAAACAAATCCAGGTAATCTCCACTGAGACCAGACCATATCTCCAGGGAGCGCGCCTTACCGCCTGGTCGGTATCAGAATTAGGGATACCGGTTACTTTAATTACCGATAATATGGCAGCCTATTGTATGAGCCAGGGTTCGGTAACCAAGGTTTTTACAGCTGCTGACCGTATTGCTCTGGATGGGACTATAGCCAATAAGGTGGGGACTTTTCAATTAGCTATAGCAGCCGCTTATCACCACATCCCTTTTTATGTTCTTGGCTATGGCGGACCGGACAAGCGGTGTGCGACTGGTAAAGAGATACCTATAGAATTTAGGAATCCTGAAGAAGTTCTGTCCTTTAATGGAATAAAAACCACCGGCGAGAAGGTTAAGGGCTTTTACCCTGCATTTGACCTGACACCGCCTGAATTGGTAACCGCAATCATTACTGATCGGGGAATAATTGCTCCAGATGAAGTCAATACGTATAGGTCTTTACCGGTTAAATATTTTTGTTAGGATTATGGAGATAGGAGGTATAGAAATGTCGATTTTGAAAGATTCGGTTATTATTCCGCTTAATCGTAAATTGTTTATACCCAAAGAAGGTAATCTGAAAATGGAAGACCTGATTATTGAAACCGAAGGAGATTATAGGGTATATGAACAAGGCAATCGCATAATCGTTCAAAACGATGATTGTTGTAAGAGTATTAAGGTTACCATAAGAACAAAAGATTGAATGATGGTACTCTTTAGGAGGCAAAGCGGTGACGCGTTTATTTAGAGCCTGGTCGGTAATAGACGGATGTCTAGGGCAAGCTCAGGTAAAGTTTAACTGGTTTGTAGTAGGCAGATCAACACCAGTACTTCCTTATGAAGAGCTGATAGAGAATTACGATGAAAACCAGGATGAAGTTTGTTACGATCAAATGTGGGTGAATGAATTCTTCACTGAGGCCGAAGTTGAGGAATTAAGGGCTTATCTATTGAAATCCCATGAAACTGCAGTTCACGTGGAAGAAGTATTGTTGCCGGTGCGTGCTGGAGGTCTAAGTTATGGACTTCTGTTGATAAATGGACAGAGTCATTTTTATACGTTGGCAGATGAACAAGGATATAATTTAAGTGTATCTGTTCTAGGGCATTATGATTTAGAAGAAAAGAAGTCTTCCAATATCTTATCTAATGAGGATCTGCAATTTGGCGCTAAATTTTTGGAAAGAGTATTCACCAATCTGAACATTGCTGGGCTTGAGCAGAATGAGCAAATTGCTTTATTGAATAAGATTTATGAAGAAACGGGTTTATACGTGCAGCAATATAATAAGAAGTCTTTAAAGAATTAATAGTTATCTTATTCCTCAATATATGATAAAGTTAGTTGCTGAAGGCATGATATAAAGAATAAGCCAGAACACGAAGTATTAGACCTATATTGCTTATAAGAAGACGATTTTTAGGTAATATTTTAACTGATAAATACTAAACTAAATAATTTTGTGTGCAGCAGGATCTTTGCTTAAAAGCAAAGTACCAGGGAACCAGGTGAAAAACCTGGACGGTCGCGCCACTGTAATCGGGGAGCATGTTTCCAAATTGCCACTGGGTCAAAACCTGGGAAGGCGGAATCAGGCCAAGATCCGTGAGTCAGGAAACCTAACAGCTGTACCGCACATTGTACCTTCGCAGAAAAGGGAGAGTGCTTGGTTGAAAGTTAAAAAGCTTCCATTTTCTGAATGAGAATGAAAGCTTTTTAACTTTCTAAAACGATATGTAAGATTATGCAGAGTTACTATATGCTATTAAGTTTAGGTGTATTTATGAGGAGAGCTATGGAGATAACTGACACGTTCTTATTTGCCAACCGTCAGGTGCGCGTAGTTAATAGCCAATGGGAGGCTATTCAGTTAATGGAAGGAGACGATAAAAATGCCATCCAGAGGTAAGCTGATTTTTGTAACCGGTGCAGCAAGAAGCGGAAAGAGCTCTTTTGCTGAAAAGATGGCCGCTGGGTTAGGCGGACAGGTAATTTATATTGCAACTTGTGTACCGGGTGATGATGAAATGAGAGACCGGGTTGCACGCCATCAGGCGCGCAGGCCGGATCACTGGCAAACCATAGAAGAAGACCTGCATCCGGCCCGGGTAATTAAGGAATTGGATCAGTCCGGACATATTTTTCTCCTGGATTGTCTGACTCTGCTGGTAAGCAACCTGATGTTACGGCCTGATGCAGAACCGGATGAAGAACAGATATTAGCGGAGATTTCTGAATTGGCCAGGGTAAGCTCGGAATCGGCCGCTCATGTAATTATAGTATCCAATGAGGTAGGCTGGGGCATTGTTCCGGGCAATCCTCTTTCCCGGCTGTATAGAGATATTATCGGGCGTGCCAATCAAAAGATGGCTTCCTGTGCTGATGAGGCCTACATTACCATTGCGGGTATTCCCATTGAATTAAAAGCCCTGGCTAAGGCATGCGAGCAGTGTGGTTAAGGGCTTTATCTGCACGCTGCCGGGGAATGACAACAACAAAAGCAAATTATTGCTGCTAACCAGTAAACGAAAGGAGAGCCTGGTTCGATGAAAAATAAATCATCATTATTATTGCCTTCTATCCTCTACGCCCTGACCATACTGTTGGCAGGCTGGGTTCCTCCTGTTTATGCCATGCATATAGCGGAAGGCTTTTTGCCCATGAGCTGGGCCGGATTGTGGTGGGTTATATGTCTGCCCTTTTTGTTCCTGGGGTTAAAGTCGCTCCGGAAAACAGTGTCGGATAATCCCAAACTTAAAATCTTCCTGGCCCTTGCCGGAGCATTTATTTTTGTTATCTCAGCTTTAAAAATCCCTTCGGTTACCGGCAGCTGCTCACACCCTACCGGTACCGGATTATGTGCTATTCTTTTCGGTCCCACTATTACGACCGTAATGGGATTTATTGTACTTATCTTCCAGGCTTTGCTTTTAGCGCATGGAGGCTTGACAACTTTGGGAGCCAACACTACCTCTATGGCTATTGCAGGCCCGCTTGTATCTTATGGGCTTTATTGGCTGATTTTAAAAGCCCATGGCCCGCGCTGGCTGGCTATCTTTACTGCCGCCTGCCTGGGTGATTTGGCTGCCTATATTACTACTTCCCTACAGCTGGCCCTGGCCTTCCCTGATCCCAGCGGAGGAATTACTGCGGCCGCAGCCAAGTTTATGTCCATTTATGCAGTTACACAAGTTCCCCTGGCTGTCAGCGAGGGTATTTTAACGGTCATAATCTTCAATTTACTAACTGCCTATGGTAAAGAGGAATTGGATGAACTGGGCGTTTTAAAAGAGGGGGCGGCGTGAAATGAAGAAGTTTAATTTAAAGACCAATCTGGTTTTATTGCTTCTGGTGATATTAATTTCTGCGGTTCCTTTATTTTTCCATCCGCAGGGTGCCAAATTTAGCGGCTCAGATGACCAGGGCCCGGCCTTAATTGAGAAAGAGCACCCCGACTATAAAGTCTGGTTTCATCCGCTGTGGGAACCACCCAGCGGAGAAATCGAAAGCCTGTTTTTTGCGCTGCAGGCCGCTCTGGGGGCTGGGGTTGCAGGCTATGCCTTAGGTTATTTAAAAGGGAAAAACCATACTGACCAAACTGAAAACATAAAGCCCAGGAAGGTTGTCAAGTCATGATTGGTATAGAAAACTATGCCTATAGCAGCCGTTGGCGGGTTATTCACCCGCGTGATAAAATGATATTTGCTTTGGCCACCATGCTGCTGTGCCTTTTTTCCAGCCATGCCATGCCATCGCTGCTGGTTATTTTAAGCATGGTATTTTTAACGACGGTCCGGGCCGGGGTGCCGGGACGGTATTACCTTAAACTTTTTACCGTACCGGCTGGATTTATCTTGATCGGGGCCATAACGGTATGTTTAAGCATCACTGCCAGCCTGACCAATTTGCTCTGGTATGCAGGCCTGGGCCCATATTATATCGGCATCACCCAATCAGGGATAAGCCAGGCCATTTTATTACTGGCCCGTTCCGCCGGTGCCGTATCATGTTTATTTTTCCTGGCTCTAACTACACCTTTAGATGATATCACCTGCCAGCTGGAACGGTGGAAAGTGCCTTACCTTATCATAGAGATGATGACGCTTATATATCGGTTTATCTTTGTCTTCTGGAAACAGACCGTCACCATCCATACAGCCCAGGCCGCACGTCTGGGGCATGTAGACTTTACAACCAGTCTGCGTTCGCTGGGCTATCTGGTTAGCAGCCTGTTTATTAATACTATAGACCGTTCCCATTCATTGTATAATGCCCTGGTTTCCCGGGGATACAGCGATTCACTCCGGGTTCTGGAGGATGACCACCGCCCCACCCCGGGGTTGATTAAAGCTGGCTTTATAGGTTTTGATTTGTTTCTTTTAGGCTTAATTATTTTTAGAGGAAGTGTGTTATTGTGAGCCGGGCCGAACCAAACTCATCCCGTGCCAATCCTATTTTGGCACTTAAAGATGTTAGTTACAGTTATCCGAACGGAGTAGCCGCTCTGCACAAAATCCAAATGGAGATCCGGCCAGGCAGTAAAATTGCCATCCTGGGGCCCAACGGGGCAGGAAAATCAACTCTCTTTTTGCATCTTAATGGCATTCTCCAGCCACAATCAGGCAGTGTTCTGCTTGATGGGCAAAGGGTTGAATATAACCGCCGTTTTCTCAGTGTACTGCGCAAAAAAGTGGGCATTGTATTTCAGGATCCTGACAGTCAGCTCTTTTCCGTCAATGTGTTTCAGGATATTTCCTTTGGGCCGATGAACCTTAAGTATTCCCCGGCCGAGGTCAAAAATCGGGTTGAGCAGGCCATGGAAATTACCAAAATAGGCGATCTGAGAGGAAGACCTACCCATCAGCTCAGTTACGGACAGAAAAAAAGGGTAGCCATTGCAGGCATACTGGCCATGGATCCGGAGGTTATTATTCTGGATGAACCTACCGCTTATTTAGATCCCTGTTTGGTGGAGGATATGATGCTCCTTTTTGAGGAACTGTATAAAAACGGTAAAACCTTGATCATGTCTACTCATGATATGGATCTGGCCTACAGCTGGGCAGACTATTGCTATGTATTGAACCGGGGCAGTGTTGCGGCCCGGGGTTCAGCTTATGATATATTCAGGAACCAGGCACTGCTGAAGGAAAATAACCTGCAAATACCATGGGTCTTAAAAGTATTTGCCAAATTGACCGCCGCCGGGCTGATTGATGATAATTCCCGGCCGCCGTGCAATGAGGAGCAGCTTTTTGCTTATTTAGATAACGCAGCTGTCCCGGTTGCTAAACAGTTCCTGAAAACAGCAACCAATTCCTGAAATTTATATTAGAGAGGCGAGGTAAATCCTATGAAGGGAAACAATAAAAAGGCTATTTTGGTCGTTAGTTTTGGTACAAGCCATGTTGAAACAAGGGATAAGACCATTGGGGCCATTGAAAAGGATATTTCAAGATCTTACCCTGAATATGAGATCAGAAGGGCTTTTACAAGTGGAAGGATTATTAAGGTTTTGGCAAATAGAGATGGGATTATTGTTGATAATGTGACCGAGGCCATGGATCATCTGCTGGAAGAAGGATTTCAAACCGTAATTGTCCAGCCCACACATGTAATCAATGGAGAGATGAACGATGAGATGGAGGCAGTTGTAACCAGATATACCGACAGGTTCGAGGAAATAAAAATTGGCCGTCCGCTCCTGACCTATACGGAAGATTATCAAAAGGTCATACGAGCCATAATGGATCAATTTCCCGGCCTTGATGACAGTGAGGCATTGGTATTAATGGGACACGGCACCGGGCATCATGTAAATACCGTGTATACAGCTCTGGATCGCCAATTTAAAGAACTTGGTCATGGAAATGTTTTTGTGGGAACAGTAGAGGCTTATCCGGATATTGACGAAGTAGAGAAGCGGGTCAGATCATATCATCCACAAAGGATTATCCTGCTGCCGCTGATGATCGTAGCCGGGGATCATGCCTGCAATGATATGGCCGGTGATAAAGAAACTTCCTGGAAAAGCATCTTTGAGAGAGCCGGCTATGAAGTAAGCTGTCTGGTGCAGGGATTGGGTGAAGTACCGGCCATCAGGGACATTTTCCTGGAACATATTGCAAGAGCCATGTCTAAGCCTCAGGGATTATTGACTGCTGTATAATGCGCCTGAGACGGTCCTCTCCGGGTCTTGGAAACATTGGCCAGAGGGAGAAAGCGGGATTAGAACAAAATGGAACAATATATTTACAAAAACAATAAGAGATTAAGATGCGGATATACTACCGGAAGCTGTGCTGCGGCGGCGGCCCAGCGTGCCGCCGCTTTGGCCCTGGGGGCCGGATTCCCTCTTGATGAGATGATTTCCCTGCCTACCCCTAAGGGTATCAGCTTGGAAATTCCCGTGGAGAAAACGGAAATAGGAGAGAATTGGGCGAGCTGTGCCGTAAAAAAAGACAGCGGCGATGACCCGGATGTTACCAACGGAATCCTGGTCTATGCCAGGGTATCAAAAATACCGGAGACTGTAACCACAGAATCCCAAGTTACCATTTCGGGGGGTATTGGGGTAGGAAGAGTAACCAAAGCAGGACTTGCCTGCCCGGTAGGGGAGGCGGCCATTAATCCTGTTCCCAGGAGAATAATTGCCGAACAAGTTAAAATGGTTTGTGAGGAATTCAATTATACCGGGAAACTCCTGGTTGAAATCTCTAGTCCGGAAGGGGTCGAAATTGCCAAAAAAACATTTAATCCCCGCCTGGGAATTGTGGGCGGGATTTCAGTATTGGGGACCAGCGGCATTGTGGAGCCCATGAGTGAGCAGGCCTTAATTGACACCATAAAGGTGGAAATGAATGTGATAAAGGCCGGCGGGGCTGAGTATCTGGCCGTTACTCCGGGGAACTATGGGGAAACCTTTATTAAAAACAGCATTAATATAGAAAAGACACGTTTGGTAAAATGCAGTAATTTTTTGGGTGACGCTTTGGACTATGCCGCTTTTTGTCACCTAAAAGGGATATTGCTTATAGGCCACATAGGCAAATTTGTAAAGCTGGCGGCCGGTATTATGAATACCCATTCCAAGTATGGTGATGCCCGCATGGAAATTATCAGTGCCCATGCAGGACTGGCAGGAGCTTCCCAAGGAATCATAGAAAGACTTATGAATTGCATTACCACCGAAGAAGCGATTGCGGTTTTAGATGAAGCGGGTATAAGAGAAAAGACCATGCAGTCCATTTTGCAAAAGGTGGACTTTCATATAAAAGAAAGAGTACGGCACAGCCTTGAAATCGGAGCAATTATATTTTCCAATCAATACGGATATTTGGGGCAGACCGGGGATGCCGAGAATTTATTAAAAAAATTAACTAAAATTGATTAATAAAGAGACTGAGCAAAAGTGGTGAGGATAATGGAACCAATGAAAAACAGAGTTGGAAAACTATACGGAATAGGAGTTGGACCGGGAGATCCTGAGCTGATGACCCTGAAGGCAGTCAGACTGATAAGAGAGTGCCCGGTAATTGCAGTTCCCGCAGCCGGAAAGGAACGTAATGTGGCTTATGAAATCGCCAAAGGTGCGGTTCCGGAAATTGCCGCCAAGGAGTTATTGGAAGTATCTATGCCCATGATTCGTGACCCTAAGCTTATGGAAACAAGTCATGAAGCAGTAACCCTAAGGGTAATCACCGAGCTGGAAAAAAGCAGGGATGTAGCCTTTTTAACCTTGGGAGATCCGTCCATTTATTCTACTTATATTTATATACATAATCGGGTTGTAGCCAGAGGATATGAAGCCGAGATTATACCTGGAATTCCATCATTCTGTGCGGCTGCAGCCAGACTAAATGAAGGCCTGACGGAGGCATCGGAATCCCTGCATATTATACCGGCTTCCTATGAAGGAATTGAAGAGGCCTTGGCTTTAAAGGGTACCCGGGTACTAATGAAAACGGGAAAATCCCTGGGCAAAATAAAAGCTTTGCTGGGTGAAATGGGCCACCCTTCCTCGGTTAAAATGGTAGAACGCTGTGGAATGGAAGGCGAGAGGGTTTTCGAACGGGTAGAGGATATTGATAATGATGCCAGTTATTTCTCGATCTTAGTTGTAAAAGATCAATAATACAGAAAACGGAAGTGAAGGAGAAGCTATGGTGCATTTTGTGGGAGCAGGCCCAGGTGCCGCTGATTTAATTACGGTCAGGGGGCAGAAGCTGCTTAGGGAAGCAGATGTAATCATCTATGCGGGATCCCTGGTAAATCCGGAACATCTGAAAATTGCCAGGCCGGAATGCCAAATATATAATAGTGCCTCCATGACCCTGGAAGAAGTTATTGCCGTCATGCAGGAAGCGGAAGCTGAAGGAAAAATGACCGTAAGGCTTCATACCGGTGATCCCAGCATTTATGGAGCCATTAGAGAACAGATGGACTTATTGGAGCAAATCGGCATTGAATATGATGTGATTCCGGGGGTAAGCTCTTGCTTTGGTGCAGCAGCTAGCCTAAAAGCTGAATATACCCTTCCTGATGTATCGCAGACAGTAATCATAACCAGAATGGAAGGGCGAACTCCCGTTCCGGAAAAGGAAGAGATTTCACTATTAGCACAGCATCAGGCAACGATGGTCATTTTTTTAAGCACCGGATTGTTAGAGCCTTTGCGAGAGCGTTTGTTAATGGGCGGCTATAAAGGTGATACCCCGGCGGCCATTGTCTATAAGGCAACCTGGCCGGATGAGAAGGTATTTCGCGGCACGGTTGATACGCTTCCGCAAATTGCCAGGGAAAATAGCATAACCAAGACAGCCTTGATCATAGTGGGGGAATTCCTAGGCGGCGCTTATGACCGGTCAAAGCTTTATGATCCGACCTTTACGCATGAATTCAGATCAGCGGGCAAAGAGTAAAAACTGAAGTGAAGTGACAGGGCCACGGCAGCGGAAAGCTAGTATGGTGATATGCTGCAGTCATGAGGTTAAGGTTAATTTGGGAGGCAGTGAATATGAAAATATATGTGGTAGGCCTGGGCCCGGGAGGATTGGATCAAATGACCCCCAGGGCACTGGACGCTCTTGAGGCTTGTGATGTGATTGCCGGTTATGATGTGTATATAGATTTAATTCGGGACAGATTCAAACACCAGAAATTTGTATCTACCCCTATGAAAAAAGAGGCCGACCGCTGCCATATAGCCATACAGGAAGCTTTAAAAGGGCAAAGTGTAGCCATGGTTTGCAGCGGGGATGCAGGTGTTTATGGCATGGCCGGGTTAATGTACGAAGTTGCCCAGCAGTATGAACCGGTAGAAATCGAAGTGATATCCGGTATTACAGCAGCCTGCAGCGGAGCAGCTGTTTTAGGCGCACCGCTGACTCATGATTTTGTCGTAATCAGCTTGAGCGACCTGCTCACTCCCTGGGAGCTGATTGAGAAACGGCTTGCCTGTGCGGCTATGGCAGACTTTGTTATTTGCTTATACAATCCGGCCAGTAAAAAAAGAAAAGATCATTTAAAGAAAGCCTGCGATATCATTTTACAGTATCGGGGAGCAGGCACCATGTCCGGATATGTGCAGAATATTGGCCGGGCCGGGGAGAAAGGTACTGTTTTAACCCTGGGTGAATTAAAGGAAACCAGTCTAGATATGTTTACAACCGTTTTTATAGGGAATTCTCAAACTAAAGAATTAGGGGGCAAACTGGTAACACCAAGAGGATACCGGAATGTCTGAAATATTGATTTTTGCCGGCACCACCGAAGGGCGTAAGCTGTTGGAAGCACTGTCCGGCGGAATTTATGACCGGAAGCTGGTTGTATATGCTTGTGTGGCAACAGATTACGGTAAAGATTTATTGCCCCCCGATAATGCACAAATCAGGGTGCTTTCCGGGACG
The DNA here is from genome assembly GCA_039679805.1 of Syntrophomonas sp. Lineage (GTDB taxonomy): Bacteria > Bacillota > Syntrophomonadia > Syntrophomonadales > Syntrophomonadaceae > JBDKUD01. The sequence continues at coordinate 16,910 of JBDKUD010000009.1, forward strand.
CTTACAGAAGAAGAGATGGCCGAACTGATGACCGCTCATCAATTTGACCGGGTCATAGATGCAACCCACCCTTATGCCAGGGCGGCCAGCGAAAATATTCAGGCCGCCTGTGCCCAAGCGGGCTGCCGGTATATCCGGCTGCGGAGAGAATCGGGGGTGGAAGAGCAGGAGATAAATGATTCTTCATCCGCAAAATCAGCTAAAAATAAAAGCTGCTTTTTTGAAGACCATGAAGCGGTAGTATCCTATTTAAACCAAACTACCGGAAATGTACTGCTTACTATCGGAAGCAGGCAGTTAGATAAATATACCCGGGTAACCAATTACCAGCAAAGATTGTTTGCCAGAGTACTGCCGATGACCGAGGTGCTGCAGAGCTGTTTTAACCTGGGCTTTTCCGGAAAACAACTGCTCTGTATGCAGGGGCCTTTTTCTTTGGAATTTAATATGGCCTTAATCAGGCAAATAAATGCCCGCTATTTAGTTACCAAGGACTCCGGAGAAGCAGGAGGCTTTGGGGAAAAATACGAGGCAGCCCGGCTTACCGGGGTTACATTGCTCGTAATCGGCAGACGTTTTGATGAAGCGGGCATTTCTCTGGAGGAAGTACTGGACTTGCTTAATAACGCTTATGGAATCAAGTAAGACCGGTCGCAATATTAATCACAGCCGGGAAAGAAAGGACGGTAATTAGATAATGTTATTGGCACTACGGGATACTCCGGTTTTACCGTCTATGATTGCCTTGATAATTGGTTTCGGCCTGGATCTGTGCTTCGGAGATCCGCATTGGATGCCGCATCCGGTTCGTCTCATCGGCAGGATGATTTCCGGCGGGGAAAAGATCATGCGCAAAATTTTTCCCAAAACAGAAAAGGGAGAAGTTATTGGCGGCGGAGTACTGGCAATTTGTGTTATGGGTGTTTCCGCTGCCGTGCCTTATTTTATATTATGGGGCGCAGGCGAGGTGCATATTTTACTGCGCATTGCATTTGAATCCATCATGTGCTATCAGATTCTAGCGGTGAAAGCTTTGAAAACAGAAAGTATGAAGGTCTATGATAAATTAGTCCAAAATGATTTAAGCGGGGCCCGCCAAATGGTAGCCATGATTGTGGGAAGGGATGTTGACAACCTGAATCAGGAGCAAATTGCCAAAGCCGCTGTAGAGACGGTAGCGGAGAACACCTCGGATGGAACGGTGGCCCCGATGTTATTTATAGCTATCGGCGGGGCGCCTTTGGGATTCTTATACAAATCCATCAACACCATGGATTCCATGATCGGATACAAGAATGAACGTTACCTTCATTTTGGGAAACTGGCTGCCCGGCTTGATGACCTGGTGAACTATATTCCCGCCCGGCTGGCAGCCTGGCTTATGATAATCACATCCCTATTTTTAAAGCTGGATTATCAGAATGCCTACCGGATTTTCAAACGAGACCGGTACAATCATGCCAGTCCCAACAGCGCCCAGACCGAGGCTGTTTGCGCCGGTGCGCTGGGGGTTCAGCTGGCCGGGGATGCTTATTATTTTGGCAGGCTTTATCCTAAGAAAACCATTGGGGATCCCCTGAGGCCAATTGCTTATGAGGATATTTGCCGGGCCAACCGGCTTTTGTATGGTACGGCCTGGTTAATGATTATTTTATGCTTAATGGGAATGGGGGCTGCGGTATGGCTGAGTCAGTAAACGAAAGACACCGGGTGAAGTTAATACACGGGGGAGATATCTATTCCGCCCGGGAGCAGCTGAGCCGCAGGGAAAATGCTCCTGATATTCTGGACTTCTCTGCCAATATCAACCCGCTGGGGCTGCCGGAGGGAGTAAAGCAGGCCATTATCAAGTCTATGGACAATTACAACGCCTATCCCGATCCGCTCTGCCGGGAACTGATTTATAATTTGTCCAGGTTCGAAAGGGTGCCTGCTCATTGGCTGCGCTGCGGGAATGGGGCGGCTGATTTGATTTATCGGTTGGTATATGCCCAAAAACCGAAAAAGGCGATGGTACTTGCTCCAACCTTTGCCGAATATGAAGAGGCTCTGAATACTGTTTCCTGCCAGGTAGTTCATTATGAGCTGCAGGCCGGTAACGCATTTCGATTAGATGAGAACTTTCTGGAAGTATTACCGCAGGTGAGTGGCCTGGATATGCTGTTTCTGTGTAATCCCAATAACCCGACCGGGCAGCTTATCCCCAGGGAAATAATTGTGGAGATTTTACAGTGTTGCCGGGCGTTGGGCATTCTATGTGTGATTGATGAATGCTTTAATGATTTCCTGGAAGAGCCGCAAAAATATTCCGCCAAGGAATATCTGCAGGAATATGACAATCTGTTTATTTTACGGGCTTTTACCAAGATCTACGCCATGGCCGGCATCCGGTTGGGTCACTGTATATCAAGCAATGAAAAGCTGCTGGAAGACTTAACCAAAGCGGGGCAGCCCTGGAGTGTTTCCATTGTTGCACAGATAGCCGGAATCCAGGCTATGCAGGAAAAAGATTATATTATCAGGACCAAAGCGCTTCTCTATGAAGAAAGGGCCTATTTGGTCCGTTCTCTGGGTGATCTCGGAATTAACGTTATTGCGTCTATTGCCAATTATATTTTTATCAGATGGCCGTTTAACACCCCCAAGCCCCTTCATGAAATGCTGTTTGCAAAGGGTATCCTGATTCGCAATTGTGACAATTATTATGGTCTCAGTCTGGGATATTACAGAATTTGTATTAGGAAACATGAGGATAATGCAGCTTTGATTGCGGCATTAAAAAGCTTGGCAGTGCAGTAATATATTTCAGAATAAGAGGATTTACTTATGGCAAAAGCAATTATGGTACAGGGAACCATGTCAAATGCAGGAAAAAGTTTGGTCGTGGCCGGTTTATGCCGAATTTTCAAACAGGATGGATACCGGGTGGCACCATTCAAATCCCAGAATATGGCGTTAAACTCCTTTATTACCCGGGAAGGGCTAGAAATGGGGAGGGCCCAGGTGGTACAGGCAGAGGCGGCCGGTATTGAACCTTCTGTTTTGATGAATCCGGTTCTTTTGAAGCCAACCGATGATACCGGTTCACAAGTGATCATAAATGGAGAAGTATACGGCAACCTGAGCGCCAGAGAATATTATCGGCAGAAAAGAAAAATCGTTCCGGAAATTAAAAAGGCCTATGCCGAACTGGATGCCAATTATGATCTTATTGTGATCGAAGGTGCCGGGAGCCCGGCGGAAATCAATTTAAAAGACAATGACATTGTGAATATGTATATGGCCAAAATGGCCCAGGCACCGGTTTTGCTGGTTGGGGACATCGACCGGGGCGGTGTTTTTGCCTCTCTGGCAGGTACCATGATGATCTTTGATGAAACCGAGCGCGCTATGGTTAAAGGTATCATTATCAATAAATTCAGAGGGGACAAAACTATTTTACAGCCGGGATTGGATATGCTGGAGGATATGATACACGTTCCTACGGTGGGGGTGATTCCTTATTTGCCGGTGGATATTGATGATGAAGACAGCTTAAGCAGCAGATTTGACAAAAAGTCTGAAGCCGGACTCATTGATATTGCAATAATTCGGCTTCCCCGCATCTCCAATTTTACTGATTTCAATGTTTTTGAATGTATACCCGGGGTAACAATACGCTATGTAAAATCGGCGGGGGAACTTAAAAATCCCGATATGATTATTCTGCCGGGCACAAAAAATACCATGGGAGATTTGCTGTGGATGCGGCAGAATGGCCTGGAATCATCTATTTTAAAACATGCTGCGGAGGGAAAACCAATCTTTGGTGTTTGCGGCGGCTATCAGATGCTGGGTGTAAAACTGTCAGATCCTTATGGTGTGGAGTCAGGCGGCACCATGGCAGGTATGGGACTCCTGCCGGCAGAGACGGTATTTGCCCGGGAAAAGACCAGAACCCAGGTAAAGGGAAGGTTTAGTTCCCATCTGACCGGCTTGCTTAAGGATCTTTCCTCGGTAGAAATAGAAGGATACGAAATCCACATGGGACAGACGAAAATGCTTGACCAGAATGCCCGGGACCTTACGATTATCGAGGAAATTTCCGGAGAGGATGTCCGGAAATGCGCCGGACTATGCTGTGGAAATATTTACGGTTCCTATATACATGGAATATTTGACCGGGAGGGTGTAGCCCAAACAATTGTGACCGCCTTGTATAAGGAGAAAGGTCTGGATTACCAGGAAATGTCAGGGCTGGACGTACATGCCTATAAAGAGCAGCAATATGATTTGTTGGCCCGGGGTATCCGGGAGAATATCGACATGAAGCGAGTATATGAGATTATAGAAAGAGGTGTCAGTTTTGGATAACAAGGGTTTGATACATGTTTATTGCGGAGACGGAAAAGGAAAAACTACCGCGTCATTGGGCTTAAGCATAAGAGCCGCCGGATCCGGAATGGAAGTGATGATCCTGCAATTTCTAAAAGGCCGTAAATCCAGTGAGCTTGATATATTAAACAATATACCCAATATCACCGTTTTACGCTGCGACGAAGTGACAGCCTTTAGCTTTTGCATGACTGAGAAAGAAAAAGAAATATCCCGGCGCATAAATACAGAAAACTTAAAAACCGGAATCGAACTGGCTGAATCCGGCAAGTGTGATTTGCTGGTTTTGGATGAAGTCATTTCCGCCTATGATACTAACCTGATTGACAGACAGCTCTTAGAGAAGTTAGTGCAGCATAAGCCGGAACACCTGGAACTGGTTTTGACCGGCAGAAATCCGCAGCAATGGATGATAGACGGTGCGGACTATGTTTCGGAAATCAAGAAGGTAAAGCATCCTTTTGATAAAGGTATTAAAGCCCGAAAAGGAATCGAAAAATAAGAATGCAGATATAGAGGTTAGATATATGAAAGTAGAATTGCAGAATGTACTGCCGAAAGATATTGAAAAGCGAAGCTTTGAGATAATTGGGCAGGAACTCGGGAATCTGAAATTGGACCCCGTGGAGGAGCCCGTCATTAAGAGGGTTATTCATACCACGGCGGATTTTGACTATGTAAATAATCTGAAGTTTTCCCGGGATGCCGTAGTAAAAGGTATGCAAGCCCTGAAAAAGGGTGCCGTGATTGTCAGCGATACACAAATGGTTCGCGCCGGCATCAATAAGCATGTATTGGCAGCATTGGGAGGAGAAGCCTTGTGCTTTATGGCAGATGCCGATATTGCCGTAACAGCGAAAGCAAACGGTACCACCCGAGCGGTTGCCAGTATGGATAAGGCAGCCAAGCTGGATAAGTCACTAATCTTTGCTATCGGCAATGCACCAACTGCTTTGATAAGGCTTTATGAGCTTATTCAGGAAGGTCTGCTGCAACCGGAACTCATCATAGGAGTACCGGTGGGCTTTGTCAATGTAGAGGAATCCAAGGAGCTTATCATGACCCTTGATGTTCCCTACATTGTGGCCCAGGGGCGCAAGGGCGGGAGTAATGTAGCTGCTGCTATTTGCAACGCCATGCTGTATCAGTGTAAGCCAAGAGCCTAACTAATTATGAGAATGGAAGGAACATTTCATGAGAGTTGCGTTGGTTTCCTTTACCAAAAAGGGAGCGGATATATGCCGGAAAATAGAAACCGGTTTGGACTCCAGAAAGCATTTCTGTAAGGCTTATGGCATGCCGGCTTATGCCGAAGAAGCAGGAATATTGCCCCTTAAGAGCAGCCTGAGCCTATGGACGCAGGATGCTTTTTCGCGATGCGAAGCGCTTGTTTTTGTAGGAGCCTGCGGTATTGCCGTACGGGCAATTGCTCCTTATGTTAATAATAAGACGGTTGATCCGGCGGTGGTGGTTGTGGATGAAACAGGAAAGTATGCCATATCCCTACTGTCGGGACATATTGGGGGAGCCAATGATTTCGCCCGGGAAGTTGCCGAAGTTCTGGGAGCCGAGCCGGTAATCACAACAGCCACCGATCTGAATCATAAATTTGCAGTCGATCAGTGGGCCGGGAAGCATAGCCTCTGGCTGGGAGAGATGTCAATAGCCAAAGAAATATCTGCAGGTCTGTTAAATGGTGAAATGATAGGCGTTTCCAGTGATTACCCCATTGAGGGGAGTATGCCGCAGCAGTTGATTTATGAAGAGGATGCCGGGGATCTGACCGTTGGTTTCCTGCTATCGATCTATGCCAACAAAAAGCCTTTTAAGCGCACCTTACATCTGGTGCCCCAAACGGTAACCATCGGTATGGGCTGCCGCCAGGGGATTTCATTAGCAGCTGCGGAGGCGTTGTTATATAAGGTGCTCGAGGAACAAAGCATTTCTGTGCATGCCATAGAAATGCTTTGTTCCATTGACATCAAAAAAGAGGAAGCAGCTCTCAAGCAGCTGGCTGAAAAATTAAGCATTCCATTTAAAGTGTTTTCTTCCGGAGAACTTGCTCAGGCGGAGGGGGATTTCACTTCCTCAGACTTTGTAGCCTCGGTTACCGGTGTAGATAATGTATGTGAGCGGGCAGCAGTTTTAGGGAGTCAGGGGCAATTGATCGTTAAAAAGCAGATCTTACATGGCGTCACACTGGCAATAGCGGTAAGGAACCAAAAATACCAATGGATAGCGCAAAACAGGCTGGGAGATTAAAGAAGGACATTAGATGAAGAGGGAGTACAGCAATGAAAAAGATATATTTGGTCGGCATTGGGATGGGAAATCCGGAAACTCTTACCGAACAGGCGCGGCTGGCAATAGAAGAAAGTGATCTTCTCATTGGCGCGGAAAGAATGGTCGACAGCTTCCCCCGGTCGCAGGGTGCCAAATATTATGCCATAGCCCCCACAGAAATCTTAAAATATATTTTAGAAAATCCTGGCTATAAAACCATTTCCGTAATCCTGTCCGGAGATGTTGGCTTTTATAGCGGTGCCAAAAAGCTCAACCAGCTGATTGAAGAGCAAAAGGAAGCCGGACCGGCACGAGATTATGAAGTGGAGTTTATACCGGGGATCAGCTCTTTACAGTATTTTTGCGCCAAGCTCAAGCTGTCCTGGGAGGATGCCAGGATAGTGAGCCTTCATGGAAGAGAAGGCAACATTATGGGAGCGGTTTGGAATAATCGGAAAACATTTTTCCTGACGGGGGGAGATTATTCGGTACAGCGCGTCTGTCAGGTGCTGGTGGAAAATAATCTGGGCGAGGCATTGGTTCATGTCGGGGAAAGACTTTCTTATCCCGGGGAACGGGTGGTTACGGCCCAGGCAGAATTACTGGCCAGGGAGGAGTTTCACCCTCTGAGTGTGGCTCTGGTAGAAAATCAAAAACTCTTACCCAGGAATATTAATACCCACGGCATGGCAGACGGTTTGTTTGTTCGCGGGCCGGTGCCTATGACCAAAAGCGAAATTCGAAGTATTTCCTTATCCAAGCTTCAGCTCCGACCCGGTGATGTAGTCTATGATATTGGAGCAGGAACAGGTGCGGTGTCTGTAGATATGGCTTTACAAGTCTATGCAGGCAGTGTCTATGCAGTTGAGGTGAATGAAGAGGCCGTAGCCCTAATAAAGGCCAACCGGGAGAAATTGGGGGCCTGGAATTTAAAGGTGGTTTCGGGTCGGGCACCGGAAGCGCTGATTGCTTTG
>JBDKUD010000136.1:0-10550 GCA_039679805.1 Syntrophomonas sp.
TTTGCAGAAGCAACGGTTGCAGATAAGGCTAAAACCAGGATTATCAGAAAACCAAGGAATGTAGGATATTTAATCCTTTTAAACATATTTATCACTCCATATTTATATTAATGGACTTTTACTTAGCCGGGCGGCTAGTACTACATCATTAGCCGCACTTGATAATAAATCCATCAAATCCTGTATTTCATAATCTTGGGGCAATAAGCCGTTGGCAACTATTACCGAGAGGCCTAATTGAAATATCTTCATTTTTAATAAAATGGTTCTTAACTCATCTACAGTGAAACCTTCCATCTCCGGGTCCCTTTGCATCTGTTCAATCAAGGCCGGTATTATTTTCTCATCATAGATTTTTATGCGGCTATTATTGGTCATGACTAAGTCTCTGAAAATTATGCTGTATTCCGAGGCAAACCTCAGGCTCGCCTTCCCGATATCATAAAATGGGTTTCCTGAACTTTCTTCGCTTAAAAGCTGTTGACTAACCCTTATTATCTTCTCTACTAAAGCTTCATTCAGTTCATCGACGCTTTTAAAATTCACATAGATGGGAGCTACCGAACTGCCCATTTGTTCTGCGATTTTTCTCATGGTTATACCGTCAATTCCTTCTGTTTTAGCTATTTCAAAGGCTGCATCAATTATTTGCTCCCTGGTGAATTTAACCTTGGGCCCCATAGTAACACTCCCTTTACATAACATTAATTATATAACTTTAGTTATATAATTAATGTTATGTCGTATTCTTATATTTTGCAAGAGTATTTTGAAAAATATCTTAACAACAAGTGCAGAACGTATGGTATTTCAGGCCTAACCCTTAAAATCAAAAAGGATCGGTATATCCGATCCCCAATAATATATTTCCAGTTTTGGCAGGAGGCGTGCTCAGCCCATCGGCAACCTTATTTATATCCGGGTTGGTTTAATGCCCGGTGAGATATTAACAACCCGGTTCTTACCCATTTGTTTGGCCCGGTATAATGCCTGGTCGGTACGGCGGATTAATTCTGAAGGGTTTTCTTCCCCGGAGTATTCGGCGGTTCCGATACTTATAGTCACACTCTTATCAAAAGTATGAATAGTCCTTACCGCCCGGGAAATCCTTTGGGCCAGTTGTACAGTCTGTTCTTCCGTAGTATCGGGAAGTATTAGGGCAAATTCGTCTCCTCCGTAACGGCAGGCAATATCAGTGGAACGGGCACATTCCTTCAATACGGCGGCAATTTTTTTCAACATCATATCGCCGGCCAGGTGACCGAATTTGTCATTAATAACCTTAAAATTGTCAACATCAATCAATATTAATGAAAAAGTCTGCCCTGACCTTTTCCCCAGCTTTACCTGTCTAAGCAGAAAATCCATAAAAAACCGGTGATTGTAAAGCCCGGTCATGCTGTCTTGAATAGAATGGATTTTTAACTCGTCTATCAGGCTCATTTTTTCCAGGAAACTTTGGAAAAGATCTCTTAATATCGAATAGAAATTGGAATCCGAACCAGTTGATTCCGATGAATACTGCAGCCCGAGAATAACATTGATTCTTTTGGTTTTAATCGGTATATAAGTATTGATTTGCCGGTCATTTTGCCGAGTGATTTCACCTTGTTCGGTGCTTTGCAGCAGAGCGTTTGCCGTATCCAATATTTCATTCGGCAATAATTCTTCCTGCCGGTTTTTGAAAACATACGAGAGGTTATTCAGCTCATTGTTTTCAATATAATAGAAAATACATTCGGGAAAAATATTATCAAGAATTGCCGAGATTTCCATAATCGCCTGAGCAATGCTCTCATTTTCCAAAGTCAGGATATTAGCTATGGCAGTTATAGATTCGGCCTGATTAGCCCGGTAATCCAAATCACAATTCAATTTTTCGATGGTTTCAATATTAGCCTTGAGCTGTTTAATTTGGGCATCCCGGGTATCCAGATATTCTTTATGAATCAAGCCGTAATTTATCATAATCTCCAACAGAAAAGTAAACGATTGCATAGTAGAGTTCATTAACGCCATCGCCGACTGCCCGTTAATAATATCCTTGAGTGCCCGGGAATGTAATTCTACAATTTCATCCGGACCGATCCCGTTTTCCACCATCGCCGAACTAAACAATGATGCATGGTACAGATTGCTCTCACTGGGATCATTCAGGTATACCCTCAGATTATTATAATATTCTTGAACTAAAGATGAGCCCATCGCTCTAAGACCCCTTTTTCTTAACTACTACAACGGTCGCATCATCTCGGTGCAGACCCCATTTTTCGCCGATAGTTCGGGCCATGTCCTCGGCTTTTTGCCAGCTGATCTTTATTAGATCTCTTCCGGGGATAGGAGCTATTCCATCGGAAACCATTACTAAATGCTCTACTTGTTCGACATCCAGATCATGCTCTCGAAAAGACGGAAGCCGGCCGCCTAAAAACCCTTCCACTGACATCAATATTTTCACCCGGTCCTGATAAATAACATAAGTATATATGTTACCTACCCCGGCAAACTTTATTATGCCTGACTCTAAATCAAAACGGGCAATACTTAATACAGCGCCCCTGGTCCCCATCAGTTGACGGTGTATTTCCGGAATGATCTGCTCCAATGATTTCCGGTTGCCCTGCAAAACTCCAACAGCCATGTCTGCAGCTTGGTGTGCCGCCGGTCCATGTCCTAAACCGTCAACTACCGCAATGGTCAAAACACGGTTTTCCTCCTGGACCAGGTAGCCGTCTCCACAGACAATTTCTTCCGGTGCATTTCGCTGCCAGACACCAGTTTCTAATTTAGCCATTTTCTTGCCATTATGCTGGTTCCCTGACCGGAAGCTGATTCGATATGTAATTCCCCCATCAACCTCCTGGCACCCGGTAATCCTATACCCAATCCATTAGATGAAGAAATCCCGTCAGTTAAAGCCAATTCTATATTAGCGATTCCCGGGCCTTGGTCCCGCGCTACGATTTCAATTCCCTTGCGCTGGCCATTTATCAAAATCCGGCAGACGATTTCGCCTTTCTTGGCATAAACCACAATATTCCGGGCCAGTTCGGAAACCGCCGTTGCTATTTTGGCCTGGTCGGTTGCGCTGAACCCCAGTGTTTTAGCAAGTTCGCGGGCTTTTTGACGGGCTACTACTATATCTGACTCAGTATTTATAACAATTATTTCATTTAAATCCATATATTCTATCTCCCTTGATTAAAAGAGAAAATTTAATTACCGAAATAATTTTTACAATTTGTTTCTTTTTCAGCCGGAATTAGTTAGGCCGGTTAAATAGGCTAATCCTTTATCCAAAGTCAACATGGTTGGAATATCCTGCGGATCAATTCCCAATTCAATCATAGTAATAGCGACCGGCGCCTGTATTCCGGTTACCACTACCCGCGCGCCCATTAAATAAGCCATTTGCGAAATTTCATTCAATATACGGCACATGAAACTATCCATGATTTCCACCCCGGAAAGGTCAAAAACCACTCCCAAAGACCCGCTGACTTGAATTTTCCTTAAAAGTTTGTCCTGCAACCTTAGTACCAGTTCATCATCCATATCGGTTTGCATAGAAACAACTAAAATCTTACCCACCTGTAGAATAGGAAGATCCATCAGTACACACCTCCTATTGGTTCAATATATGGCGTGCTAGTTCTAAACCTTTTTTAAGGGTGCTGGCAGTATCCAGATGATTAAAAGACAGATTGAGTCTTACAATGGTCTGAGCAATTTCCGGTCTTATCCCTACCAAAATACATTCCCCACCTACCAGCTTAATAGCCCGGACCGTACGCAACAGGTGGTTGGCAACTGCAGTATCCACCACCGGCACTCCGGTAATGTCAATAATTACTACTTCCGCCTGATGCCCTGTTACTTCATTCAGAATAGATTCCATTATCTGGTCGGCACGGAAAGTATCAATAGTGCCAATCAACGGCATAACCAGGATATTATCCGCAATGGGAATAACTGGAGTAGACAGCTCCAATAAATTTTTATGCAAGGCTTCGATGACAGATATTTGATAATCCAGATAACCTTCTGATACTTGTTGATAGGCTTCTTCAAAGAGCATTACCACTTTTTCATATTGAACAAAATCATGAGCAAAAATAATCGGCCCAAAAATCTTGCTAAGAGCCTGTCTCATAGTACGAAATACGGTTAACAATTCCCAGTAATTATAGCTCTGAGACATCCTTTCCTGGGCCAGACTGTATACAAAATGTTTGGCTTCGGTAGTCAGTTTGCCTTCGTGACAATTTACCAGGTTATTAAAAATATTTTTCATCCGAGGTTCAAACTCTTCCAAACTTAAAACGGAATAGCGTTCGGTATTATATGAAGTTAAACATGCGTACCATTCTTTAAGAATCTGTTCCTCATAATCCCTTACTACCTGAAAAAATTCCACTTTATATCACTCCTAGTTAGTTGAATGAACCACCTTTAGCATAATCCCGGTCAGGTACCAATAATAGCATTTTGGCACAAAGAATATTGACAGAATGCTGTATCAGCTACAGTTCTGTTTTAAAGAATGTGATTTATGTAATTATCTAAAATCATTATACTCATAATACACCAATATTTTTACATGATGCTACATATTTTCTGAGATTCATACTTTTTCAGATTCTTGGATATGGGTCAGGTTTCATTTTTCATACAATAATTAGGTGGATATAACGTTATATCCACCTAATTATTGTATGCTTGGTTATCTTTTTTCTACTTGAACAGGGATGACAAGGCCTATTTGTATTACTTCCACTTTTTATAAACGTCGTCAGGGAGGGGCATATAGAAGTCTATAGCGTCTACCGGATCGTTGATTGGATGAATTCCGCTTGAGTTATTGGACATATTGGATCTGGCCCCGGTTTTTTTTGTAACTGCCAAAATATATCACCTCCTAATAAAGTTCTATCATTATTTTGCCCGCTTATTATCTTTTATCTCGACCACTTTCTGTAAAGTCTGCGAACAAAATTTTCACACTAACTGATGGTACCAAAAAGTGCAATAGTGTGGTTTCAAAGCCTGAGACGACAATGGGCTAGTTCTTTTGGCATAATTTCAAAGCAAGATTTCACTTGACTGATTCCATTCATGGTATTAATATTATTATTGGAATCAACGGAGGTGCGGTATTATGAAAGACATGATTGAGGTTATGTTAAATCCTGTCCGGATAAGAATCATACAAGAGCTGGCTAACAGAGGAAACACTACTGCGACCGAGCTTTGTGAAAAAATCAGTGATGTTCCGCGGACCACCATGTACCGTCATATCAATATTCTATTGGACAACAATATCTTATCGGTTGTATCGGAAAAAAAGATCCGGGGGAGCCTGGAAAGAACCCTTGCCTTGAATATAGAGGAATTATCCAAACAAAACACCCTTGAAAATGCTTCACAAAATGCATTGGGTTTTTTGATGAACAGATATGCAAAGTTTCACAATTACTTTAACGGCGAGAATCCAGAACCCGCTGAAGATAAGATTTTCTTGAGCAATACCATTTTGATGATGGATGATAATGAGTTCGACCAATTTCTATTAGAGTTGCGAGAGCTTTTCATAAAATACAACTTTGCATTTGCAGACGGTCGAAAAGCCCGGGATCTTTCCGTGATATCCGCACCCGCAGAAAAGGAGTGAGCAAAATGGGTAAAATCAAAAGGAAAAGAGGTAGAAAGTTAATGACTGTTTTGACAATTATTTTAGGAATCATCGTTGGTCTTAATGTAATCGGATTTGCAGTCAACAAAATATTTTATGCAAATGAACTTGCAGCGGTCTCACCTTATGGACAGATAGTGGAAGTAAACGGGCAAAAGATGCATGTGTATGCTATGGGAAACGGCGAAAAAACCATTGTGTTGCTGCCGGGTTTTGGAGTACCCCTGCCAAGCGCGGACTTTGGCCCGCTGATGAGAGAGCTTGCCAAAGAATATACGGTGGTTTGCATTGAGTATTTTGGTATTGGTTTCAGCGACCAGACCGATACCCCACGGACTAATGAAAACTATATGGAAGAAACCAGAACCGCCTTGTCTTCGACTGGTTTCAAAGCTCCTTATGTCTTGATGCCTCACTCCGCGTCCGGTATTTACAGTGAATACTATGCCGCTAAATATCCTGATGAAGTATCTGCGATCATTATGCTGGACACAACCTCAACTGCAAAAACCGAAGCTAAAAATTTGCCCAAATTCGTATACACATTAGGCAAACTGCAGCAAGCTTGTGGATTATCACGTATTGCGAACGGATTGGTGACTCCTGTTCAAAAAGCCGAAAATGGATACACCGCAAAAGAAATCAACGACTATAAAATGTTTGCTAATCATGTTCTCAACGACACTATAATTGACCAGTCGTACCGTATGCTTGACAATATCAATGAGGTAAGCGCACTTGCTTTCCCTGGGGATATTCCGGTATTGAAACTCATATCCTCACAATCGGTGAAAAAGGTAGGAGCAGAATATCAAACCAGTCACTTAAACAGACTGGGAGCAAACGTTGAATCAAAGACTATTGACGGCTCCCATTTCTTTTATCAGACTAAGGCTAAAGAAATTAGTGACACAACAACTACTTTCCTTGAAAAAAATTAACTGACAACGGTGGCAAATACAGCCTGTGTGAAATCTTTACAATAGATAGCTGATCCCATACAACGTTTTTTACATTCGGCCGTACAGGTGGAAGACTAATCCTGCACCCTGTATTTCTGCCAGACAAAACAAAACATATAGATGAAAAGGCCAATGGTCCCTATCGCAGCCAGAAACAAGCTAATGTATTCCTTAAGCAGGGCGGGATCAAAAAACTCCAGGGCCACCGCCAGGCCCCAAACGCAGATAAATAAAAACCAGAACGAGTTTCTTTGCGCTTTAACCGAAATTTGCCGGAGGCGTTCATCATTCACCGAATCCATAAAGGAAGGGCCGTCAATTTTACGAAGTGTAAATAAATATATTAACAGGCTGAGCATAAGCACCGCGATAATCAATGATACATGATACGGGTTTTGTTTTATGATTCGCACAGCGGACACCGTAATGGCTAAAACGGTCAACATAACCCACCCGACAGTTAACCCAAACACGTTTTTTCGGCTCATCTACCGACCCTCCCCTTCATTCTCGAAATAAAATATCTCCTCCACCGGCACTTTAAAAAACTGGGCAATAGCCAGTGCCAGCGCAATAGAAGGTTCATATTTTCTGCTCTCCAGGGCCATAATGGTATGCCTGGTAACCCCCAGGGCGCCGCCCAGCTCCTCCTGAGTCATATCGTTCATGCGTCTTAAATATCTCAGATTATTTCCTACTTTGCGCAGAGTATTTTGCCCCCTCTAATTGATAATTTCTTCACCTTAACCAGCCTATTGTTTCAGAAATTAAACGTCATCCTGCCCGTATTAAGCGAAAAGTAATCTGTAAATCTGATGTCTCTCACATAGGCAGGATTGCCAAAGATGGTATTGTAGCCCTTAAGTATCTTCAGGTATTTTATCCGGCTTCTCAATGCTTCAATTTCTTCTGTTGTTGCTTTACGCCTAGTTCCAGCCGAACCGATCAGTTTTATTCCGGCCGGTTGCTTACACTCGTTGGCATATAGTGATTTAAACCAAAACAGTCCTCCGGTCTGGACAAATAAAACACATACATTTTCATTCTGGTCAAGATTGTCGGATAATTCCCGGGTAAAGAGGTCGAAGTAGTAACCGGTACTATCGTTCTTTAAAACCAATGAACCGATCGGCGTAACATTTGGCTGGCCGGTACTACTCACTGAACCAATCATCGAAGTTAGCTTCAGTCCGCCATAATATTTGAGTATTTCTTCCCACTTATCTTCAGTGATTTTCATAATCAGATGCCTCCCCTTTGGTAAGATATTCAAATTCCTCTGCTATTTCAGGGATGGTTATGGTCCATAAATGTAATGCACCCTTAACTATATGTTAAGTGTTCATTACATTTATGTCAAGCTTTTGGATGATTTTTTGTTCAGCCCTGAATTTGGAATGCCTGTGCAGATATCTTGCGGGAACGAATATACTTTGGGGAGCTATGATAAAGGCGCTTCCCTGCACCGCAGTTGTACTCCTATGGACCAAGTTGTCAGTCGCTGTTCAATTGGAACGTATGCGGTTTGACTTTGGCACGCTTCCGCGGGCAAGGGAGGCCGCGATACCGAGCAGGCATAGTAGGGTAAATATGATAAACGAAACCCTCATGGTAGTCAGAATACTTGCCGGATCTGCGGCACTCAGCGCTACGCGCCCAACAAAAATAGCAACCAACAGGGTTACTATGGACATGCTCATCGCTTGTCCAACCAAACGCATGGTGCCGAGAATCGAGGAGGCGATGCCGTAGAATCTTAATTCCACCGACCCCATAATCGCATTGTTGTTGGGTGATGAGAATAATGCAAAACCAAGCCCGGCCAGCAGAAGATTGGCAATCAGTATAGCGGGTGCAGTATCCGCTTTCAGAAAAATGAAAAAGAACAAGCTTAGAGTCGAACAAGCCATGCCCAATGAAGCAACTTTCCTGGGTTCCATCCGGTCGGAGAGTGTGCCTGCCAGCGGGGATAAAACGGCCATCATTAAGGGCTGGGCCAGCAGGATAAAGCCGGCCGATTGAGAACTGTAGCCCTGAACGACCTGTAAATATATTGACAGCAAAAAGGTGACCGCAAATGTAGCGCTATAATTTATTAACGCTGCCAGGTTTGACATCGTAAAAGCCAAATTCTTTTTAAATATATGTATTTGCAGAATAGGTTCCTTGGTTTTCGACTCCCAGGAAAGAAATACCACCAACAATATCAATCCGGCCAGGGCCAAAATGCCCGCCCAATGGGAAGTTTCAATGGAAGATAAACCATATAGCAAGGCCATTAGGCCGAAGATATACATGAATGCACCAGTCTTGTCAAAATGCTCGCCTGCCGCGCCCACCCATTCACCTTGAAGCTTTTTATAAATACCGGTTGCCGCTGCCAAACCCAGAATCGCAGTAAGGTAGAAAATACTGCCCCAGCCCCAATAAGTATTCATAATGCCGCCCAGAACGGGCCCTACCGACAAACCCAGGTATGTAACGGAAACACTGTAGCCAAGCGCTCTGCCTCTTTTTTGGGGCGGATAAACTGCGCTGAGAATGGCCATTCCGGTGCCAAAAATCATGGCGGCGCTAACCCCTTGGAGGGTTCGCAAAGCGATAACAACGTACACAGAAGTTGAGAAGGGCACAACCAATGTAACCAAGGCGTAAAGAACGGTACCTAAAAGATAAATCTTACGCCTCCCCCGAATATCAGCTAGACGGCCCAGGGGCAAAAGAAAAACCGCAGAGGATAAAAGATACGAAGTAATAATCCAACTGGTAAGGACAGCGTTGCTGCCAAATTCGTGCCCCATCGCCGGCAGTGCCAAATTAACCGAGCTGCCCATAAAAGTAACCATAAAAGATGTTGTCATTACGCAAAATAGTGAAGCTTTTTCCAACGATCTGTTGCTTTCCATCAAGTCAACCTCTTTTCCTGCATCTCCTCTCTATTATATAGCTTTTTATCATTAATTAATCGTTTGTAACCATGAACTGGCCGCCAACGTCCGGGGCCACAGGAATAGTCCTTTGCCAAAGTGTAGCTGCATGTTCGGCCGGAATGGCAGAGTTGTAGGAAAGTCCGGTATTAACACGAGACTCCCGTCCTTCGTCTAAATGATTGGGCACACAAAAGGAGACACGGGGAAGGCGCCATCTTCCTCATTATAGGATTTCTACATAGCCTTCGGTTCCATTTACCCGGATTCTCTGTCCGTCTTTTATTAGTTTGGTGGCATTTTCCACCCCGACAACTGCCGGCAAGCCATATTCACGGGCGATAACCGCTCCATGGGTCATCAGTCCGCCAACTTCGGTGACCAGGCCTTTTATGGATACAAATAATGGCGTCCAGCTAGGGTCGGTAAAGGAGGTGACTAATATATCTCCAGCTTCCAGATCGGCCTCTTCCATGTTTAAGATGACACGCGCCCGTCCCGCTATAACCCCGGAAGATACAGGCAAGCCTGCAACAGCTTGGGCGGGGAGATTTCCCCGTTTATACTGACCTGCAATGATTTCACCATCAGACGTGATCACACGCGGGGGAGTTAGTTTTTCATATAATTTGTATTCGTCTTTTCGAAGGCTTATGAGCTGGTAAGCAAGTTTATTGGTGCGTACGGCTTCGCGAAGTTCTTCAAAAGTGAGATAGAATATATCTTCCTTTTCATGAATAACATTGGCTTGTACGAGGTATTCGGCTTCTTTCAGTAAAGCCTCTTTATAAACGAAGTAGCGATTAATCATGCCGTATTTTGGATATTCCCGATAACCGATGAAATTCCGCATTAGACTGATCATTCGTTCTGTCTCTTGGGCTTTTTGTTTACCATCCGGTAATTGCTCCAATCGCTCCAATAACTCCTGTTCTTTTTGCAGAGCAACACGCCGCCCCTGCTCGAATA
>JBDKUD010000105.1:0-5711 GCA_039679805.1 Syntrophomonas sp.
GAGCCGATGCACAGAAAATGGCCGGGGTGCTGCGAATGGCTCGACAAGATGCAATAACCAGTGGACAGACGAGCAAGGTGGTATTCTATTCCGGCAGCAATCGGTATAAGAGTTATGATTCTTCATCTCCCCTGCCGGTAACTTACTGGCTGAATAAGGGCAATGTAATCTTAGGTAATCCTAACTTTACCCAAAAGATAGGGGGGAATCCGGTTTGCGCATTTTATTCTTCAGGTGCACCGAGTTCGGGCGGTACTGTTATTCTTAAAAATAGCAGCAATCAAAAATTATATGTAATTGTCAATCCGGCAGCAGGCCGGATAAGGATATCAGATAAACCTCCGGATAATTGGTAATAGCGGAGGTGTTGAATTTCTATTATAGAAAGGAAGAGTTATTTGTTAAGGTTTCTTACTGCAGGAGAATCACATGGCAAGGGCCTGGTGGGAATAATTGAAGGTATGCCATCCGGGGTTCAGATAAATGAAGATTATATTAATTACCATCTCTCCCGGCGTATGAAAGGTTATGGCCGTGGTGGCCGTATGGCTATTGAGGCTGATACCGCAGAAATATTGTCCGGGGTAAGAGGGGGATATACCCTGGGTAGTCCAATCAGTTATATTATCCGCAACCGCGATAATAGCAACTGGCAGGACATAATGGCAGCTGGGCCTGAGGCTTCGACTGAACAACGGGTGGTTAAGAGGCCCCGGCCTGGTCATGCTGATTTGCCCGGTGCCATTAAATATGAACATGACGATATGCGAAATATACTGGAAAGGGCCAGCGCCCGTGAAACAGCCGCGCGGGTAGCCGCAGGTGCATTTTTCAGGAAATTGCTGGACACTTTTGACATATATATTTACAGTCAGGTAATCGCGCTAGGAGAAATCAGCTGTACACCGGTTACTGTCACCCGGGAAAACCTGGCTCAGTTTTTAGATCGGATGGAAGAATCACAAGTTCGGTGTGCTGATAAAGGCGCCGAGAGTCAAATGGTTAAGTTGATTGATAGTGCTAAAGAAGCGGGAGAATCTTTGGGAGGATGTTTTGAAATTGGAGTTCTGGGTGTTCCGCCGGGATTGGGCAGCCATGTGAGCTGGGATAGAAAGCTGGATGCTGACCTGGCAGGGTTACTAATGAGCATACCTGCTATCAAAGCATTGGAGATTGGTGACGGGTTTAAAAATTCTCAAATGCCCGGCTCAAAGGTTCATGACGAAATACGTTATAATGAAACCAACGGTATGTTCAGGGTTACCAACCATGCCGGCGGTACCGAAGGCGGAATCAGTAATGGAGAAACAGTATGGGCCCGGGCCTATATGAAACCGATACCGACTCTGTATAAACCATTGGTGAGTGTTAACACTTCAACCTGGCAGGAAGAGAAGGCCGATATAGAACGTTCTGATATTTGTGCTGTTCCTGCTGCCGCAGTAGTAGGTGAAGCTATGATGGCCTTCGGAATGGCCCGGGCTTTCCTGAATAAATTTAGCGGAGACAGTGTTAGGCAGATTAAGCAAAATTATAGTGAATATATAAACTACATGGAAAAGGTGTGGAAATGGGGAAAAACATAGTATTATTAGGCTTTATGGGAACGGGCAAGAGCTCGGTAGGATTTTATTTAGCCAAAAAACTAAAAAGGAAATTCATAGACATGGACCGGGAAATTGAAAAAATAGCCGGTATGTCAATTGCTGAAATGTTTAAAATCTACGGTGAGAAAAGGTTTCGTTCTGAAGAAGAACTGATGGCCGGTAAATTAGGCCAACTCAGTGATCTGGTTATTGCGACCGGCGGAGGAGTAGTTTTAAAGGAGAGTAATATTATATCTTTACGTAAGAATGGAATATTAATTCGGCTGAATGCTGCTCCGGAAGATATCTTTGAACGGGTTAATCGTAAAAAAGGGGTCAGACCGCTGTTGAAAAAGGACCTTAACGTAGATAATATCAAGAAAATGTTAGCCGATAGGGAGAAATTTTATAGCTGTGCTGACCTGGTCATAAATACCAGCGGCAAAGAATTAAACGATATAGTAGACGAGATATCTGAGATACTGCAGAAAGGGTGCACTGATGAAAGAACTGGTTGTTGATCTGGGAGAACGTTCGTATCCGGTATTGATTGGTCCTGGCTTATTGAAGAGCTGCGGCAATCTTATAAGCAGAGTTGTGCGAAAAGGCAAGGCTTTACTGGTTAGTAACCCTACGGTCTTTCCGCTTTATGGCCCACAGGTGGCAGATAGCCTGGAACAGGCCGGATTTGAGGTTGCTGTTGCACGCATGCCTGATGGAGAAAGATTTAAGAATATAGATGAAACTATGAAAATATTGGACCTGGCGGTTAGGACCGGACTGGAAAGGGATAGTGTGGTCGTGGCTTTAGGGGGAGGGGTTACCGGTGACCTGGCCGGGTTGGTGGCTTCTCTATATATGCGGGGTATCAATTTTATTCAGATACCTACTACACTGCTAGCTCAAGTGGATAGCAGCATAGGTGGGAAGGTAGGGGTAAATCATGCCCGGGGCAAGAATCTGATCGGGGCATTTCACCAGCCTCTGGCAGTAATAGCGGATACTGGAACCCTGGCAACTTTGGAAGAAAGGGAATACCGGGCCGGACTGGGTGAAGCGGTTAAATATGGCATAATATATAATCAGGATTTTTTTTATTGGATGGAGAAAAACGCTCGGGGCATAGTAGAAAATGATGAGAATTGCCTGCAGGAAATAATTTTTCAATCCTGTAGTGCCAAGGCTGAAATTGTCAAGCAAGATGAAAAAGAAACCGGCCTCCGGGCAATTTTAAATTTGGGCCACACTTTTGGCCATTCCTTGGAGAAGCTAACCAATTATAATACCTACCGGCATGGGGAAGCTGTGGTTATGGGTATTATCGCAGCAGGTCATCTGGCTTCCTACTTGGGTTACCTGCAAGAAACAGAGAGAGAGAGAATTGAAAAATTATTATATGACCTGGGGTTGATATTCCAATATCCAGATATAAGTAGTGCAAAGATATATCTGGGCATGTTAAATGATAAGAAAATAATGGACGGAAAATTAAGGTTAATAATTCCCAAAACTATTGGGACACCGATGATTGCAGAAAATGTTTCACGTGAAACAATTATTAAATCAATTGAAGCAGCTAGTAAAACCATTGTGAAATAGATGTGATTGAATTACTGTTCAAAGGGGGGGTTGGTAAATGGAAAAGTTTGATGCAATTATTGTAGGCGGAGGACTGGCCGGCTTGGCAGCAGCGTATACTGCAGCCCGGGAAGGACTGGAAGTGCTGGTGCTGGAACGGGGTGATTATTCAGGGGCGAAGAATGTTACCGGCGGACGTATATATCTAAATCCAGTGCGGGAACTATTCCCCGATCTGTTTCAAAAGGCACCCTTGGAGAGATTTATTGCTCATGAAGAAGCTACTTTAATGGCTAATGAAAGGTCGGTCACTATACGTTATGACGGGATGGAACTGGCCAGTGAGCCTTACCAAAGTTATAGTGTACTGCGGGGAAAATTTGACCGTTGGCTGGCTAAACAGGCCGAACGGCAGGGAGCTATGATGGTAGCCAAGAGCCGGGTCGATGATATTATAATCGAAGCGGGAAAGGTTGACGGGGTATGGGCTTCAGGGGATGAATTACGGGCCAATGTGGTTATTGCCTGTGACGGGGCTTTGTCTTTAACCGCTGAAAAGGCAGGATTGCGTACTCCAGGTCGACCCAAAGACTACGCGGTTGGCTTCAAAGAGGTAATTGAACTGGAACGCAGCGTACTGGAAAACCGTTTCCAGCTGGAAGGCGATGAAGGTGCGGCGCGCCTGTTTATGGGTGAGGTTACTAGGGGAAAATTTGGCGGAGGATTCCTCTATACCAATAAAGACAGTATAAGCCTGGGAATAGTGGTAAGTATCAAAGATCTGATGGAAGGCGAACCACAAGTGAATGCTCCAGACCTCTTGGATGATTTTAAACAGCGTCCCGAGGTGGCTCGCTTGATTAAAGGCGGGCAGACAGCAGAATATTCCGCCCATATCATTCCCGAAGGCGGCTATCGATCCTTATCCAAGCTCTACGGTGACGGTATTCTGGTAGCTGGAGATGCGGCTGGCTTTTCCATGAATATAGGGGTAACGGTTCGGGGTATGGAATATGCACTGGCATCTGGTTATTATGCAGCCCAGGCGGCAATAAGAGCCAAGGCAACCGGGGATTTTAGTGCTAGTGGATTATCCAACTATGAGAATATATTAAACAACAGTTTTATTATGCGAGATTTTAAAAAGTTCCAGGAAACTGCGTATGTCCTGGATAATCCCAGAATTTTTAACCATTATCCGGAGATGTTGGGAAATATAATGAAGGACCTGTACGAAGTGCCGGCAGGTTCCAAACAGCTGCTATATCAAACAGTGAAAAAATATATTACTTTCCAGGAGATGTGGTCTATGTTTAGCGATTTAAGGAGGGTGAGAAAGATATGAGTGACCCTGCCAATCTCAAAGCCAAACTGGGGTTCAATGTATTTAAGCCGGATCGGTTTCGGCACATAGAAATAAAACCAGGGATGGAGAAAGATGCACGTTTGAAAAAAGCCATTCTGGTATGTCCTGCCGGAGTCTATAGCTTGAATTCAAAGGGAGAAGTAGAACTAAATCTGGAAGGATGTTTGGAGTGTGGTACCTGTCGCATCGCCTGCGGTACCGAAGTTCTGGACTGGCATTATCCCAATGGCGGATCAGGAGTTCAATTCCGTTTTGGGTAGACTGAAAGTACAACACCCATTGCCCATCAGATATTTATCTGTAATATGGCTGAAAGGGCAATGGACGTTGCACACGTTTTTACAGAACAACTATTCACAAGATGAACAGGAACTACATCCTCCGCTGGAGTTTTTTACTGAATCGATTTGCAGGAAAATCTGCGATTTTCCTCTAACTGAAGAAATTGCAAAAGGACCATATTTATCATGAAGTTTCTGTTTAACAAAAAATTGCAGGTCCTCATGTTCTTCTACTATGTCACCTTGGGCTGGTTCGTCCAGAACCAGATAAAATGACGGCCCCCCTCAACCAATACGTGAAGATATTCGTAAATGTGTTGATGCAACTTTCTGCTCTTTTAGCAGTTGCTTCAAATCCTGAATAGTTGAAGACGTAATGTTTAACATTTCCATATTTCTCACACCTCTATCTTAATATTGGGAGTATACCCCATGGGGGTATTGTAACATGAGGCTTTTATTTATGCAATATATTCAAAACACCTTCCGTTGACAATAATTATATTATTCCATTTCGTAAACTTGTTCATGCAGTAAAACTGTACGTCATCTGCCGGCAAATTATCCAACAATCTTACGATCATCACATCGAGTTATCGCCTGGTACGCTTTGCCTTTACCCATTTAACGGACTATTGCGGAACAACACCTAATTACTATAATTTACATAAAGGTAAATTGCAGTTAATAGTCTAATTATCATTAATATCACATTACAAAGTACTTTTGAAACTTTCTGGCAACAGCCACTAACGAGAATTGTTGTTAGATCCAAAAAGGAGAAATCATGAGAAATAAAATGCTGACTGCATTAACTGCTATGGCTGAAAAGTGCAGTCTTATAGATCCGGATTTATTTGATAAATATATAGTAAAACGTGGACTTCGGGATATAGACGG
>JBDKUD010000320.1:0-3110 GCA_039679805.1 Syntrophomonas sp.
AAAGGAACAAATGTTGTGTTATTAATAACGTAAGGCTGAGTTGAATCGGTTAACTCCTGCCCATTATATACAATCTTTATACCCTGATATGCTTTAATCGTTTTTGCGCTGGATACAGCATAGACATCTGAACCTGTAAAAGTTGTAAAAACAAAGATCGCAATGACCATTAGTATCCCTTTTTTAAATTTTGTCATTGTATAACCTCCTCAATATTAATAATTTAACTATTATCCATATTATAGCAATAATTGTTTAGAATGAGATGAATTTATTATGATTTTTAGTTGAATTTATAATGAAGGCGTAAGTTGAAACCTAATTCTAAATATGATATTCTTAAAAAAAAGCAATTATGCAACTGGCGGATAATGGAGTTTACCATAGGGAGCATGATTGAATAAGATTATTATCGACCGCCTGGGTAAATAATGTATTTATCCAGGCTTTTTTGTGTTTAATTTTAAAGGAGGTTATATGTATGGGAAACTCAGAAATTGTACTTAAGTATGGATGTAATCCGCATCAAAATCCAGCCAGAATTTATAGTGAAAACAAAACATTGCCAATGAAAATCTTAAATGGTACACCAGGCTATATTAATTTTATGGATGCATTTAATTCCTGGCAGTTGGTAAAGGAATTAAAACAGGCAACCGGCTTGCCGGCAGCAGCTTCGTTTAAACACGTCAGCCCGGCAGGTGCTGCTGTAGGAGTGCCTTTAAGTGATGTACTGAAAAAATCATACGCTGTTGAGGATATAGAGCTGTCTCCTGTTGCTGCTGCCTATGCCAGAGCCCGAGGGGCAGATAGAATGTCATCCTACGGGGATTGGGCAGCTATAAGTGATACTGTTGATTTGCCTACGGCGATGATCTTAAGTAAATCTGTTTCCGATGGAGTAATTGCCCCTGGATATACTGATGAAGCCATGGAACTGTTAATAAAAAAGAAAAAGGGCAAGTATTGTGTTATTGAAATGGACTGGGATTATGAGCCCGGAGGGGTAGAGAAAAGGGAAATTTATGGTATTACTTTTGAGCAAAAAAGAAATAACCTGGTAATAAGCGCAGAGATGCTCAATAATATTGTTACTGATAATAAAAACTTCATCGACAGTGCCAAACGCGACTTGCTTATCTCCATGATTACGTTGAAATATACTCAATCCAATTCCGTATGCTTTGCTTTAGACGGGCAGGTAATAGGTGTTGGCGCCGGTCAGCAATCCCGAATACACTGTACTAGACTAGCTGCATCAAAGGCGGATATTTGGTATTTAAGACAACATCCGGCGGTTCTTCAATTACCATTCAAAGCGGGAGTAGCCAAACCTGAAAGGGATAATGTAATAGACCAGTTCCTCAGAGATGATATTACACCCAATGAAATGAAAGGGTGGAGTAATGCGCTGGAAAAAATCCCAGCCAGATTAACATCTGAAGAAAAATCAGCCTGGCTCTCCAACCTGACTGGAGTCTCCTTAGGGTCAGATGCATTTTTCCCATTTAGGGATAATGTTGACCGGGCAGCCCAAAGCGGAGTTAAATACATTGTTCAAGCGGGTGGCTCGATAAGGGATGACGTAGTTATAGAAGCATGCAACGAATATGATATGGTTATGGCTTTGTCTGGTGTGAGGTTATTTCACCACTAGAAAAAATGAGGTAAAGCCTCTATGGTAACTCCAAAAAGGCTTTACCTTTTTTTACTTTTGGCGATATCTAATCAGTGAACCACTGGGTAACATATAAGTAGTTTCCGCTCTGGTAAAAGCCCAGACCAATTTTGCCAAAGTTAGCATTAAGAATATTAGCTTTATGGCCGGGTGAATTCATGAAAGCATCATGGGCTCCTTTTACACTGGTGTTTTTAGCAATATTCTCTCCTGCGGCATGATACGTTATTCCCATACTTTGCATCATATTAAAAGGACTTCCATAGGTAGGAGAATTATGATCAAAGTAGCCGTTTACTGCCATATCTTTGGATTTGAGGTAAGCACCATCGGATAAGGCGTTGCTGAGGGTTAATGGGGCTACGCCTGCCTTAGCTCGCTCGGCATTAATATAACCCAGCATTTCAGTCTGCATAGCAGAGGAATTTGCTGAAGGTGTTGGCGTCGGTGTTACTGCCGGAGTTGTATAAGGCTTTACGTAATACTTGCTAAGACAGCCTACTGTATCGGTACTTGTCTTAATGACATACCAGGAACCAATTTGACCGAGAACGTCAACGACCGTACCTTTGCTTAGCTTGGTTATTATACTATGGCTTGTACCGGCTCCAGTTCTGAGTTTCAATGTGGTTGACGTTACCTGCACCTTTTTAATATTGGTAGTAGTGAAAACTCCCTCTACCTTATTACCGAAATCAGTCGGGGTAGCAAAAATATGTAAGGGGAAGAATAAAAATAATAATACTATGACCGTAGTTAGTAATTTTTTCATGACAATCTACCTCCTTCTTAATATTACATTAATTGAATGGTGGTCCAGTTGTCGACAAGTATATATTTCCAGATGATTACCAATTATTTCATCAAACAATAAGTGGATTAGTGGCTATACTACAATTGATTGTTAACTTTATTGATGACAAATTAAAATGTCTGTGCTATCATTGTTTTCAAGTTTACAGATTAGATGAGAAGTAATTAACAAAGCACAATTGAATATAGAGGAGATGAGCAGAGATGAGATGAGTTGAGCCGAGGCATAGGAGAGTTCTGTGGAAAAATAGCCAGGCGTACAACGCTTGGCTTGTTTGTTTTTAAAAATAATTATTTAGGAGGCCATTATAATGGATGATATGAAACTTGAAGTTACGGGACAAAAGAATACCAAATTGGTATCAGTAATAGTTACAGCTGTTTTGATTGGTATAGGAGCTGCATTAAGGTCTTTTGCGCCGCCGATTTTCACAATTACACCTAATTTGGTAATCGCCATGTACTGTCTGGCAATAATTTTGGTCCGGCCGAAGATGAGCGGCGCATTGGTGATTGGAATTGTAGGCGGTGTAGTAAGTATGTTGACATCAAAATCGCCCAACCCATATTTAAACCTTATTACAGAGCCGGCAGGTGCTCTGGCATGTTATCTGATAGT
>JBDKUD010000283.1:0-2202 GCA_039679805.1 Syntrophomonas sp.
AGCCGGTAGCTTCTTTTAAAGAAAAAACCAGCTGCCGTAAATCTTCTATAGAATAAATATCATGATGAGGAGCTGGAGAAATAGCATCTGTTCCCTGCGGTATCATCCTGGTTTTGGAAACATCCCGGCCTACCTTTTCACCGGGAAGATGGCCGCCAATACCTGGCTTGGCACCCTGACCTATTTTTATTTCCACAGCTGCTGAATGACTGAGCATGGAAGCACCAACTCCAAATCGTCCCGATGCCACCTGAACGATGGTCTGGTCCGAATAGGGCAGCAAATCCTGGTGTAATCCGCCTTCTCCGGTATTCCAGAATATGCCCAGTTCTTGGGCCGCCCGGGCTAGAGACTTATGCACATTAAGACTGACTGACCCAAACGACATGGCAGAAAACATTACCGGTAATTTAAGTTCCAGTTGGGGAGGAATCTGACTGACTATTTTCCCGTCTTTAACCTCAACCTGATCCGGTTTATGTCCCAGGAATGTTCTAACTTCTATTGGTTCTCTTAAGGGATCAATAGATGGGTTGGTTACCTGGGAGGCGTTTAACAGGATATTATCCCAGTAAACCGGATAATTCCGGTCATTGCCCATTCCGGTAAGTAATATACCCCCTGATTCTGCCTGTGCATAAACTTGCTTTATGGTACCAGTATCCCAGTTTGAATTGGTTTTAAAGTCCACCGGCCACTTTTGGATTGACAGGGCATGGGTGGGGCAATATACCACACAACGGTGACAGTTTACACAGGAACTATCATCACTTACAACTTGCTTAAGGTCTTCGTCCCAGGAATGAACCAAATTAGAACACTGGTTAACGCACACCTGGCAGTCTATGCACCGCTCCATATTCCGTATTATCATATATTCCGGCATTCTTAAACTGATAGCCATCAAATTCACCTACCTTAAACAAAGTGCCTGTAATTACTTTTCTAAAATCTATAATTTTATATCATCTATACCTTTTTATGAAGCCAAAGTATCTTTCCCAATTTCACCCGTGGGAGACTTTTTGCTCAAAATTTCTTTTCTACCCTCTAAGAGCCCTAAAACCGGTTCTCCGCCACGAGGAGCCCATACTCTGTCGAGGTCACTTACTACTGCTCGGATAGCTGCTTCTTCACTTGCTACATACAGATAATCTCCTTTTTCAGCAGCAACCAGCGAGCGTAACTTGATGCGGTCGTTCAATGCCATCATTCCATTACTGCTGGCCAGAATTATAGAAAATGGACCGTTTAGTAAGGCGCTGGCATAGACCGTCCGTAAAGTCTGTAATCTTAAACGCTTTTCCGGATCCTCCTGCTCAATCATTTCCCAAAAGGGAGCAGCTACGACGGATACTGCATCTTCGAGAGAAAGCCCGTGTTTACGTATAAGCAAGTCAAATAAATAAGTAATAACTTCAGTATCAGTCTGTAATGGGCATCGATAACCATACATTTCCAAATATCTGCGGTTGGCATCATAGGACGATATTTCTCCATTATGAACTACTGACCAATCCACCAGAGTGAAAGGATGAGCCCCACCCCACCAACCCGGAGTATTGGTTGGGAAACGTCCATGAGCAGTCCAAAGGTATCCTTTATATTCATCCAAGCGATAGAATTCTCCAACATCTTCGGGGAAGCCTACGGCTTTAAATGCTCCCATATTCTTGCCACTGGAGGCCACAAAGGCACCCTCAACAGCATGGTTAATTTTAATTACAAAGCGAGCCATAAACTCGTCTTCATTATGGTTGTAATCCTCCAACACCTCTGGTTTAGGAGTTACAAAATATCTCCAAATGATAGGCTGCCCTTTAATAGCTTTAACTTTGCGGACTGGTATCTCTTCTGACAGGGCTATCTTAAAACTATGACCAATAATTTGCTCTACCTTTTCCTGTACCTGAAGGTCATCAAAAAAAATGTGCAGCGCGTAATGATCTCTGTATTCCGGATAAATCCCATATGCGGCAAAACCGCCTCCCAGTCCGTTGGAACGTTCATGCATTAGGGCAATAGATTGAATAATATCTACTCCTGAGAACGGATTACCCTTCCGGTTGATTATTCCGCTTATGGCACATCCCGAAGGAATCCTTACCGAACCTTCCCGCACACTAATCTCCCCTTTAATGCAAAAAGTCCTTGATATCCATACAGATATCAAGGACTCCATTGTCCAATCTGATAATTTTT